>NZ_LSIX01000809.1:0-6141 GCF_001556475.1 Methylobacterium sp. CCH5-D2
GGCCGATCTCGACGCCGAGGTCCGAGACCTCGGCGGTCAGCCCGGACTGGTCCGGCTCCGGTCGCGCGGCCGCGAGCGCCTCCGCCCGCAGCAGCCGCTTGGAGAGACCGTCGATCTCCCGGGATAGCACATCGCAGCGCACCCGCAGCGCGGTGGCGCGGGCATGGGCGGCGAGCGCTCCGAGCGCGCCGAGGAGGGCGAGGGCCAGTGCCCCGGCGCCCGGCCAGAACACCGCGAGGGGCCCGAGGACGACGGCGGCCACCACCCCGAAGGCCGACAGGCCCGCATGCCGGCCGAGGAACCGGAGCATCGCTTGGGTGACACCTGAACGAGATACGCGGGTGCGAGGACCGGTCGAGCTCGGCCGATCCGGGACGCCCTCACGTTGTCGCCGAGGGCCGCCGGGCCGGCAAGGTGGCGGGCGCGGGCCCCACCGGATTTTGCCCCGGTGTGACATCGCGGGCGGGGCGCCCCCGCCCGGCGCGTCGCCGCGGGCCAGGAACCCCCGCGCGAGCGCCTTCATTGGCCGGACGAGATCCCTCGCATAGCGGACATCCCCGATGACGGACGACAGCGCGCTCTCCCGGCGCAACCTCTTGGCGGCGGGCGCCGCGATCACCGGCGCGCTCGGCCTCGGCGGCCGGGCGAACGCCGCCCCGCCCAGCCCCACGGTCCCGGCCGACACGGGCGCGGTGCAGGGCAACCGGGTGATGTTCCCGAACTGGCGCGGCGAGGGCGACAAGCCGCCGGCGCCCACCCCCGCGCCGCAGCCGGTGGCCAAGCGCACCGGCTACTGCGTGGTCGGCCTCGGGCGGCTCAGCCTCGACGAGATCCTGCCGGCGCTGGGCCAGACCAAACATGCCCGGCTCGCCGCGGTGATGTCGGGCTCGCCCGAGAAGGCCCGGCTCGTGGCGCAGCAGTACGGCGTGCCGGAGGACGCGGTCTACGGCTACGGCGACTGGGACAGGCTCAAGGCCAACGCGGACGTCCAGGCGGTCTACATCGTCACCCCGAACGCGGTGCACCGGGACAATGTTCTGGCGGCGGCGGGTGCCGGCAAACACGTGCTCTGCGAGAAGCCGATGGCGGCGAGTTCCGCGGAGGCGCGCGAGATGATCGCGGCCTGCGAGCGCGCGAACGTCCGGCTGATGATCGCCTATCGCTGCCAGTACGAGCCCTTCAACCGCGAGGTCGTGCGGATCAGCCGGGCGGGCGAGTTCGGTCGCCCGCGCCTGATCCAGGCCTTCAACGGCCAGACCTCGGGCCTGCCCGAGCAGTGGCGCCTGCGCCGGGCGCTCTCGGGCGGCGGCGCGCTGCCCGATATCGGTATCTACTGCCTCAACGGCGTGCGCGCGCTCCTCGGCGAGGAGCCGGATCAGGTCACTGCCCGGATCCACTCGCCCCCGGACGACCGCAAGTTCGCCGAAGTCGAGGAGAGCGTGAGCTTCACCCTCACCTTCCCCTCCGGCGTGATCGCGCAGTGCATGACGAGCTACGGCGTGCACGAGGCGCGCCGCCTCACCGTGCACAGCGCCGGCGCCGAGATCGATCTGGAGAACGCCTTTGCCTACACGGGCCAGCGCCTCTTCGTGACACACCGCAGCGGCAAGGCCGTGACGCGGGACGAGCGGCGGCTCTCCCACAAGAACCAGTTCGCTTTGGAGATGGACCACTTCGCCCGCTGCGTCCAGGAGGGCCGCCGCCCGCGCACGCCGGGCGAGGAGGGTCTGCAGGACCACGTTCTGATGGAGGCGATCTACGAGGCGGCCCGCACGGGGGCTGCGGTGAAGGTCGGACCGCCTGCCGGCCGCGGTCCCGGCCTCGACGTCACCCGCGGTCCGGAGCCGGACGAGGCCGGCTGACACGTTCTAGAAAGACCTCTAATCCTGAAAAATGCGCCTCCCATGCAAAAATTTCGTTGGCACCCGGCAAGAAAATTCCGGTTGCCAACGCTGTCATCATTACAAATACTGCATACCAGCGATGCCGCCGTATCTTACCAAATGATGGTGGTCGCTGGGAAAGCATCGACCGGAGGCGCGGGAGGACATTTGTCCGATCGCGAACCTATTGCCGGCGAGGGAGAAGGAGACGCCCATGACATCCTCCGCCGCAATACGCGCAGAGGCGAGACCCATGGCGGGACGCTGGCTCCAGCTCGGGCTCGGTGTACTCTGCATGGTGGCAGCCGCCAACATCCAGTACGCCTGGACCCTATTCGTCCCCGAGATTCAGAAGACCTTCGGCTGGGATCGCGCCGCGATCCAGGTCGCCTTCACCATCTTCGTGGTGGTCCAGACCTGGCTCACCCCGATCGAGGGCTACTTCATCGACAAGTACGGCCCCAGCAAGGTGCTGATGTTCGGCGGCCTGATGACGGGTCTCGCCTGGGTGGTGAACTCCTACGCGACCTCGCTCACCGGCTTCTACATGGGCTCCATCGTCGGCGGCATCGGCGTCGGCTGCGTCTACGCCACCTGCATCAACAACGCCCTGAAGTGGTTCCCGGACCGGCGCGGCCTCGCGGTCGGCCTGACGGCGGGCGGCTACGGCGCGGGCTCGGCGCTGACCATCCTGCCCATCGCCAAGATGATCGATGCGGGCAGCTACGCCCAGGCCTTCTTCACCTTCGGCCTGATCCAGGGCGCGGTGATCATCCTGGCGGCGATCTTCGTGCGCGGCCCGTCCGGCGGCGAAGTCAAGTTCTCCTCGACCGTGCTCCAGTCCCGGCGCGACTACACCCTCAAGGAGGCCCTCAACACGAAGGTCTTCTGGGTGATGCTGCTGATGTTCACCTGCACGGTGACCGGCGGCCTGATGGCGGTGGCCCAGCTCGGCGTGATCGCGCAGGACCTCGGGGTGAAGAACTTCCAGGTGAACCTGTACTTCTTCGCCATGGCGGCGCTGCCCTTCGCGCTGATGCTCGACCGCATCATGAACGGCGTCTCGCGTCCCCTCTTCGGCTGGGTCTCGGACAAGATCGGCCGCGAGAAGACGATGTTCATCGCCTTCGCGATGGAGGGCATCGGCATCGTGGCGCTGGGCTACTTCGGCTCGAACCCCTGGGCCTTCGTGATCCTCTCGGGCATCGTGTTCCTGGCCTGGGGCGAGGTGTACTCCCTGTTCTCGGCCACCGCCGCCGACACCTTCGGCTCGAAGCACATCGGCAAGATCTACGGCGTACTCTACTGCGCCAAGGGCCTCGCCGCTCTGTTCGTCCCGGTCGGCAACCTCCTGATGCAGGCCACCGGCACGTGGTCGACCGTGCTCTACACGGTCGCCATCATGGACCTGACCGCGGCGGCGCTCGCCATCACGGCACTCCGTCCGATGCTGAAGGCCCACCATGCCCGCAACGGTGTGATGAACCCGGTCTCCACCGGGCACTGATCCCGGCCTCACGGACCTGCGACGAGATCGGGGCGCGGCGCGAGCCGCGCCCCGATCCGTTTCGGCGCGGCCTGCCCGTCTCCTACATCCGTCCTTAACCGTGTTTCGCCATCCTGCCCGTCGAGCCGGCTCAGGGCGTCCGCTACCCGGACCAGCGCGACCGGAACCGTCGGCGCCCGGGGGGATGATGAGGGACGTGGTCGACGCTCCGCCGGAGCGGCCCGGGGACCGTTTCGCCCGCGCCGCACAGGAATTGGCAGGCCTGCGCGCGACCGCCGGGGAGGACGCGTTGCCGATCGGCATCGTCGTACCGGTCTACAACGACTGGGCGGCCTTCCGGCATCTCGCCCAGTCGATCGGGACCGTCTGCGAGACGCGGAATCTGACGGCCGACCTCATCGTGGTCGACGACGGCTCGTGGCAGTGCGGGGACGAGACGCTGCGCGCCATCGCCGACGCGGCGCCGCGCCTGCGCCTCCGGCGGGCGACCCTGGTCGCCAATCTGGGGCACCAACGCGCCATCGCGGTCGGCCTCACCGTCGCGAGCGCCCGCGCGGCCTCCTACCGCGCCGTGATCGTGATGGACGGGGACGGCGAGGATCGTCCGGAACACATCCCGTACCTCTTGGACACGAGTGCGGCCCATCCGGACGCGATCATCTGCGTGCGGCGCGGCCGCCGCTTCGAGGGCGCGCGCTTCGCCCTGGGCTACGCCGTGTTCAAGGCCTTCTTCGTGATCGGGACCGGCAAGACGATCGATTTCGGCCATTACTGCGTGATCCCGCCGCGGGCGCTGGCCCGCCTCGTCCACAGCCCGGCGCTGTGGAGCCATTTCGCCGCGACGCTGCTGCGGTCCGGCCTGCCCCTGCACCGCGTGCGCCTGGACCGGGGCACGCGCTACGCGGGCCGCTCCAGCATGAACCTGACCAGCCTGATCCGGCACGGGCTCAACGCGATCGCGGTCTTCGAGGACGTCTGCCTCGTCCGGCTCCTGATCGCCCTCGGGCTCTTCTCCGGCGGCCTCGTCGCCGCGCTGGTCGCGGTGGTCGCGATCCGCTTCGGCACGGACATGGCCGTGCCGGGCTGGGCCACGAGCGCGGCCGGCCTGCTCCTCGTCGCGCTGCTTCAGGCGATCCTCCTCGCGCTCGCCTCCGCGGCCTCGCACCTCAACCGCCGGTCCCTGTCCGAGGTGGTGCCGGCCCGCGAGGCCGAGCGCTTCCTGGTCCCGAGCGCGGATCCGGCGCAGCGGGCGTCCCCGCCCTCCTCCGGGGTGCCGCCGGACGAGGCAGCTGGGCAAGGGATGGCGTGGCAAGACGCGGCATGGGAACGGACGACATGGAAAGCGGCCTCCTGACCGCGGACGGCTACGTCGGCACCGAACTCGACCTTTTCGCCGCGGCACGTTCCTGGAAGGCCTACTGGTCGCGCGAGATAGCACCGTTCCTGCGCGGCCGGGTGCTCGATGTCGGGGCCGGTCTCGGTGCGACCGCGGAGATCCTGGCCCGCCGGCCCGGCGTGACGCACTGGACCTGCCTCGAGCCGGACCGCCGCTTCGCCGCCGCGCTCGCCGCGAAGGCGGCGGCGGGGACGCTGCCGGCGCACGTCCGCGCCTGCCACGGCACGCTCGCGTCCTACACCGGCTCCTGTGGCGACCCGGAGCCCTACGACGCGATCCTCTACATCGACGTTCTCGAACACGTCCGGGAGGACCGGGCGGAACTCGCGCGGGCGGCGGCGGCTCTCGCCCCGGGCGGCGCCCTCGTGGTGCTGGCACCCGCCCATCCCCGCCTCTACTCGCCCTTCGACGCGGCGATCGGGCACGAGCGGCGCTACACCAGCGCCAGCCTTCGGGCGGTCGCGCCGGACGGCCTGAGGCTCGTGCGGCTGCGCTACCTCGACAGCGTGGGCCTGGCCGCATCGTTCGCCAACGCCGCGCTCCTGCGTCAGACGATGCCCACGGCCCGGCAGATCGCCGTCTGGGACCGGCTGATGGTGCCCCTCTCGCGCCGCGTCGATCCTCTCATCGGCTACCGGGCGGGCAAGTCGGTCCTGGCGGTGTGGACGCGATGACGACCGGCACCGGCCCGCTCGCCGGGCGGGCGGCGATCTCCGGCGGAGCCCCGTCCGGGAGCCCCCGCTCCCGGGCCGGCGCGGAGATCGGCCACGCCCTCCTGGCCGCCTGCCTCGCCGCCGCGACCGCGGCGATTCCCCTCCTGCACGAGCCGAGCTTCTATTTCCGGGACGATGCCCAGTCCTACTTCCTGCCCGGCTTCCTCGAGATCGCCCGGCTGATCCGGTCGGGAGAGTGGCCGTTCCTCACGCCGCGCCTGTTCCAGGGCGGGGCGTTCCTCGCCGAGTACCAGTACGGCCTTTTGAACCCCGTCTGCCTCGCGCTCTACCGCGTGCTCGACGGCTTCGAACGCCTCGACAGGGCGGCCGCCTTCTACGCCGTCTTCCATGTCGGCCTTCTCGGCGCGGGCACTTACGCGCTCGGGCGCAGCATCGGCACCGGGCGGCCCTTCGCCGTGCTCGGCGGCCTCGCCGGCGCCACCTGCCTCGGCGTCGTCGACTGGGGTGCGGTGAGCTGGGTGCCGGGCCTCGTCAGCGCGGCTTGGCTCTCGTGGGCGGCCGCCTTCCTGATCTGGGCCGGGCAGGACAGCCGCTTCATCGCGCCCGCGGCGCTGGCGGTCTTCCTCGTGGTGGCGAGCGGCTGGCCCTTCGCGGACGCGGCCCTGCTGGCGGGTCTGGCGG
>NZ_LSIX01000080.1:0-13367 GCF_001556475.1 Methylobacterium sp. CCH5-D2
CCCCTCTCCCCCCCTGCTTCGCAGGGTACCCTCCCCCGCAGAGGGGGGAGGGAGGACGCGCGCAGGGGATGGCAGGACCATCACGCCGCGCTCGCTTCCGGGTGGGCGGCGTCCCACTCGCGCAGGGCCTGCGCGTCGCGGGGGGTGACGTCGCGATACTCCGCGTCCCGGCCGACCTCGGGCGTCACCCGCCAGGAGCGGGCGCATTTGCGCCCCTCGGCCGGGCGCGGCTCGACCGCGACGCCCCGGACCTCGTCGAGGCGGAAGGCCTCGGCCGGCCCGTCCCCGGCGACGACGGAGATATCCGAGGTGATGCAGATGTCGGCGAAATCGACGCCCTCGACCGCCGCCAGCAGATCCGGATCGGCGACGTACACGCGAGGGGCTGCCTCCAGGCTCGCGCCGATGCGCTTGGCCGCCCGCTCGATCTCGAGGGCGCCCGTCACCACGCGGCGCACCCGCCGGATCTTCTGCCAGCGCTCGGCGAGCACGTCATCGCGCCACTCGGCCGGGGTATGCGGCAGGGTCTGGAGATGCACCGAGCCGGTCTCGGAGGGGTAGCGGTCGAGCCACGCCTCCTCGGCCGTGAAGGCGAGCACCGGGGCGAGCCAGATCGCGGCCCGCCGGAAGGCCTCGTCGATCACCTGCAGGGACGCCCGACGGCGCACCGAGGAGAGCGGGTCGCAATAGAGCGCGTCCTTGCGCACGTCGAAGTAGAAGGACGAGAGGTCGCCGGTCATGAAGCCGTTGAGCAGCGCCACCACCCGCTTGGTGTCGAAGGCCGCGTAGGCCTCGCGGATCTCGGCGTCGAGCTCGGCGAGGCGATGCAGGATCAGCCGCTCCAGCTCGGGCATCTCGGAAAGCGGCACGTCGTCCCCCTCGACCCGGTGGGCGAGCGAGCCCAGCATCCAGCGGAGCGAATTGCGCAGCTTCCGATAGGTCTCCGCGAAGGTCTTGATGATCTCAGGGCCGATGCGCAGGTCATCGGTGTAGTCGGAGGCCGCGACCCACAGGCGCAGGATGTCGGCGCCCGAATCCTTGATCACGCTCTGGGGGGCTACGACGTTGCCCTTCGACTTCGACATCTTCAGGCCCTTGCCGTCGAGCACGAAGCCGTGGGTCAGGACGATGTCGTAGGGCGCCCGCCCCCGGGTGCCGGAGGATTCGAGCAGCGAGGACTGGAACCAGCCGCGATGCTGGTCCGAGCCCTCGAGATACATCACCCGGTCCTCGCCGCCGTCGCGGCGGCGCGTGACGCCGGAGAGCCCCGGGAAGGCCTCGGGATCGTCCAGCACGAAGGCGTGGGTGGAGCCGGAATCGAACCAGACGTCGAGCACGTCCGTCACCCGCTCGTAGGCCGCCGGATCGTGCTCGGGCGCCAGGAAGCGGGCGCCGTCGGCGTCGGTGAACCACGCATCCGCACCCTCCTGTCGGAAGGCCTCGACGATGCGGGCGTTGACGCGCGCGTCGCGCAGGACCTCGCCGGTCTCGCGGTGGACGAAGACCGTGATCGGCACGCCCCAGGCCCGCTGGCGCGAGACCACCCAGTCCGGGCGGTTGGCCACCATGCCGGTGATGCGGTTCTTGCCCTGCGGCGGCACCCACTGGGTGTCGTCGATGGCCTGCAGGGCGACCTCCCGGAGGGTCCGGTTGCCGAGGCTGTCCACCGGCCGGTCCATGGCGATGAACCATTGCGGCGTGTTGCGGAAGATCACTGGCTTCTTCGAGCGCCAGGAATGCGGGTACTGGTGGCGCAGCACGCCGCGGGCGATCAGCGCGCCGGCCTCGGTCAGCGCCGCCATCACGGCCTTGTTGGCGTCGCCCTTCTCGCCCTTGGCGGTGAGCACGCGCGTCCCAGTGAAGCCCGGCGCGGCCTCCGTGAGCACGCTGTCGGCATCGACCGTGTAGGGGATCGCCGTGTCGATGCCGCGCTGGCGAAGCAGGCGGCCGCTCGCCATCCAGAGCTCGAAATCCTCGCGGCCGTGGCTCGGCGCGGTGTGGACGAAGCCGGTGCCCGACTCGTCGGTGACGTGGTCGCCTTCGAGGACGGGGACGTCGAACCCGTAGCCGAGGTCCGCCAGCGGGTGCGCGAGGGTGAGCCCGGCGAGTTCCGTGGGCGACACGTCCGCGACGCGCTCGAAGCCCTCGACACGCGCGGCCTTGAATACGCCTGCCGCGAGCGGGTCGGCCAGGATGTAGGTTTCCCCGGCCCTGGCCCAGTTGTCCTCGGGCGCCGCCGTGACCCGGTAGAGGCCGTAGGCGACCTTCTTCGAGTAGGCCACGGCGCGGTTGCCGGGGATCGTCCAGGGGGTGGTGGTCCAGATCACCACGCGCGCGCTGGCGAGCGCCCCCGCCCCGCCCTTGCGGATCGGGAACGCCACGAAGATCGTGTCGCTGACGTGCTCCTCGTACTCGACCTCGGCCTCGGCGAGCGCTGTCTTCTCGACGACCGACCACATCACCGGCTTCGAGCCGCGGTAGAGCTGGCCGGAGACGGCGAACTTCATCAGCTCGTCGGCGATGGCGGCCTCCGCCGGGAACGCCATGGTGGCGTAGGGGTGCGCCCAATCGCCGGTGACGCCGAGGCGCTGGAACTCCGCGCGCTGCACGTCGAGCCACTGCGCCGCGAAGGCGCGGCATTCCTGGCGGAACTCGATCACCGGCACCGCGTCCTTGTTGCGGCCCTTGGCGCGGTACTGCTCCTCGATCTTCCACTCGATCGGCAGGCCGTGGCAGTCCCAGCCCGGCACGTAGTTGGCCTCGTAGCCGAGCGCGCCCATCGAGCGGACGATGACGTCCTTCAGGATCTTGTTGAGCGCCGTGCCGATGTGGATGTTACCGTTGGCGTAGGGCGGGCCGTCGTGCAGCACGAATTTCGGCCGGCCCTGACCGCGCGCGCGCAACTGCCCGTAGAGGTCCGTCGTCTCCCAGCGCTCGAGGAGCAGCGGCTCGCGCGTCGGCAGGCCGGCGCGCATCGGGAAGTCGGTGCGGGGCAGGAACAGGGTCTTGGAATAGTCGCGGGTGGCCGCGGTGTCGGCGGGGGTCGCGTCGCTCATCGGTCGTCCTGGGAAGGCGTCGGGCCCGCGATCGGGCCGTGCGGCTCATGTCTCGGCGGTTCCGGCGCCGCTAGCGCCGGCAGGGGTGCGGGGGATCCCGCGTCCCGGCATCCGCGATGCCGCGTCTCCCGCGGCACTCAGGCGGAGGCCGGGCCCGTAATTCGCGTCGCCGGACGGCCGCGGAAGAGAACTGCGCCTACTCGCATGGGGCGGCTTCTACCAGCGGGCGCCCGCCCGCGCCAGAGCTCGCAAATCGGTATCGCTCCGCAGAAATCCCGCCCGCACGGCTGCCACCAACGGCGAGCTTGACCGTTGACGAAGGCGCGCTCCCGCGCGGTCAGGTGGCCGGTACGGAGCACGCCAGCAACGAGAGGACACCGCCATGAAGCACTTCCTCGTCGCCGCGACGCTCGCGGTCTCGACCCTCGCCCTCGGCGGCATCGCCCAGGCCCAGGGCCTCGTCGGCGGCGTCAACCGCGGCGCGGCCGAGGGCAACCGCGTCGGCGGCCCGGTCGGCGGGGTCGTGGGCGGCGCCGTCGGCGGCGCTGTCGGCACGGTCAACGGCGCCCTCGGGATCGACCCTGGCCGGCGCGCCTACCGCACCGACCTGCCCGGCCGGCGCAAGCACAGCCGCCACCGTCGCCACCGTTGAGCGGCACGCCTTCGCGCCCGGCTCGCCAAGCGAGGACGGGCGCGGAGGCCGTTCAGGCGAACGGTCCCCCGAACCTGTCGAAAACGTCATCTGCCGCCAATCTTCCGACAGGGAGCGAGCGTCCTAGATCGGCACACGGTCAAGGTGTCGCTTTCCGCGACATTGCGCCGATCGGACCACAGGAGGACAACGCAGATGTCCAGAAGGACTCTCCTCGGCCTTGCCGCCGCCCTGACGCTTGGCGGCCTCGGCGCCGGCTCCAACGCCCAGGCGGCGCCGCTCGGGATCGGCTCGGCCTCGGGCCTCGCGGATCAGGCTCCGATCGAGACGGTGGCGCAGGGCTGCGGCCCCGGCTGGGCGCGCGGGCCCTACGGGCGCTGCCGCCCGTTCGCCGGGCCGCCGCACGGCTTCTACGGCCGCCGCTGCTTCCTGCGCCCGACGCCATACGGGCCGCGCCGCGTCTGCCGCTGGTAGGCGATCAGCCCGAACGGTCGCCGGGGTCGGGCCGGACCGACAAGCCCCACGCCTCGGCGATCAGCATGTAGGAGCGCCGCCGCGCCGCCTGATCGTGGATGCTCGACACGATCATGATCTCGTCGGCCTCCGCCTCCGCGGCGAGCGCCGTGAGCTTCGCCCGCAAGGTCTCGGGCGAGCCGACATGCAGGCGCGCCCGCCCGCGCTCCATCCGCAGGCGATCGGATTCCGTGTAGGGATGGTTCTCCGCCTCCGCGAGGCTCGGGATCGGGCCGTAGGCGCCGCGCTCGCGGCGCAGGGTCGCCAGCCGCGCGCTCATGGCGAGCCGCTCGGCCTCCGCGTCGGTCTCGGCGCACACCGCTGCGAGCGCCAGGATGGCGTGCGGCCGCTCGCCCAGGCGCGAGGGCTGGAACTGTCGGCGATAGGCCCGCAGGACCTCGGCCGCGTCGGAGCTGCCGAAATGCTGCGCGAAGGCGAAGCCGCAGCCGATCCGGGCCGAGAGCGCCCCGCTGTAGTCGGAGGACCCCAGCAGGAAGACCGGCGGCAGCGGCACGCCCGCGGGCATCACCGTGATCGTCCCGAACGGGTGGCCGGGCGGGAACCCGCCGCCGCCCCAGAGCAGGAGTTCCTGCAGCCGGTCGAGGAAGTCGTCGCCCTCGGACGGCACCTCCCGGCGACGCAGCGCCCGCGCCGTGATGCCGTCCGTGCCCGGCGCGCGCCCCAGACCGAGATCGATGCGGCCCGGGAACAGGGCTTCGAGCAGCTTGAAGCGCTCGGCCACCATCAGGGGAGCGTGGTTCGGCAGCATGATGCCCCCGGAGCCGACCCGAAGGTACCGCGTCGCCGCCGCGATCTGCCCGATCATGATCTCGGGCGCGGGGCTCGCGACCGAGGCGAGGGCGTGGTGCTCGGCGAGCCAGTAGCGGTGGTAGCCCAGGCCATCCACGTGCCGGGCGAGCGCGAGGCTGTCCTGCAGCGCGTCGGCGGGCGTGGCGCCGGCATTCACGAAGGAGAGGTCGAGGACGGAGAGGGGCAGCATCGCTCCAAGATGAGGCCGCGCCTGCCCGATCGCGAGGGGAACCGCGGCACGGGAGCCCTGCTCGCTGCGCGTGGCATGTGGTGTTCCGCACGTCCGGCAGCATCTTGCCGGCTCAGGCCCCCGCCCCTAGGGTCCCGCCGCCGCGGACCCGCGGCCGCCGCAAGATTTCGAGACCCCGGAGCAAATCCCCATGGGCTTTCTGGCCGACGCCCTCTCCCGCGTGAAGCCGTCCGCGACCATCGCGATGACGCAGAAGGCGCGCGAGCTGAAAGCCTCCGGCATGGACGTGATCAGCCTCTCGGTCGGCGAGCCCGACTTCGACACGCCCGACCACATCAAGGAGGCGGCGATCGAGGCGATCCGGCGCGGCGAGACCAAGTACCCGCCCGTCTCCGGCATCGTGCCGCTGCGCGAGGCCATCGCCCGCAAGTTCAAGCGCGAGAACGGCCTGGACTACAAGCCCGCCCAGACCATCGTGGGCACCGGCGGCAAGCACGTGATCTACAACGCGCTGCTCGCCACCCTGAACCCCGGCGACGAGGTGGTGATCCCCCGCCCCTACTGGGTCTCCTACCCGGAGATCGTGACCCTGTGCGGCGGCACGCCGGTCTTCGCCGAGACCGACATGGCGCACGACTTCAAGCTTCAGCCCGAGGAGCTGGAGCGGGTGATCACGCCCAAGACCAAGTGGATCATCCTCAACTCGCCGTCGAACCCCTCAGGCGCGGCCTACGCGCACGACGAGCTCAAGGCGATCACCGACGTGCTGATGCGCCATCCCCACGTCTGGGTGCTCACCGACGACATGTACGAGCACCTGACCTACGGCGATTTCGAATACGTCACCCCCGCCCAGATCGAGCCCGGCCTCTACGAGCGCACGCTCACCATGAACGGCGTCTCGAAGGCCTACGCCATGACCGGCTGGCGCATCGGCTACGCGGCCGGCCCCGAGCACCTGATCAAGGCGATGGACTTCATCCAGGGCCAGCAGACGTCCGGTGCCACCACGATCTCGCAATGGGCGGCGGTTGCCGCGCTCGACGGCACCCAGGAGCACCTCGCCCGCTTCCGCGCCGCCTTCCAGGAGCGGCGCGACCTCGTGGTCTCGATGCTGAATCAGGCCTCGGGGCTCAAGTGTCCGATGCCGGAGGGCGCCTTCTACGTCTACCCGTCCTGCGCCGCACTCATCGGCAAGCGCACGGAGGGCGGCAAGACCATCGAGACCGACCAGGACTTCGTCACCGAGCTCCTGCAGAGCGAGGGCGTGGCCGCGGTGCACGGCTCGGCCTTCGGCCTCGGGCCCAACCTGCGCATCTCCTACGCCACCTCGAACACGGCGCTGGAGGAGGCCTGCACCCGCATCCAGCGCTTCTGCGCCTCGCTGCGCTAGAGCGGTGGCGCGGCACTCCCATTCCGCGGGAGCGCCGCGCGCCTCAGGAACGCGGCGGCGGTAGCGCCGTTTCTCCCGGGCACTTCATCTGGGAGAACACCATGCGCATCGCCGTCAGGGCGTCGGCCATCGCGATCATGACGCTCATGAGCGTCGGCGCTGCGGAGGCCAAGGGCTGCATCAAGGGCGCCATCATCGGCGGCGTGGCCGGACACTATCTCGCCGAGCGCGGCGTGGTCGGGGCGGTCGCGGGCTGCCTCGCCGGCCGTGCGCTCGCCAAACGTCAGGCGCGGCGCGACGTCGATTACGGCTCCCGCGTGCGCGATCCCGGCTACGGGCAGCGCGGCTATCCCCGGCGCGATTACAGCTACTGAGGCGCGCGCCGCCTCAGCGCCTGCCGACGGAGCCGGTGACCGCCGGTTCCGTCGCCTGCCGCGCGACGTCTCCTGGGCGGGCGGCATCCCGCCGTCCGTGATCGAGCTTGTCGGCGGAGATCAGGGCCGCGGCGATCATCGCCAGCAGCGCGAGCGTCACCTTCATGCCGTCCCAGATCCGTCCGAGCATCGCCGCCACTCAACAGTCGAACCGGCGCGCCGCCGCCTCGGCGCGACAGGTCGATTGTGCGCCGCACGCTTCACAAAAGGTTTAAGCGCGGGCCCCGTCCCCGATTCATTCCGGCCGCGTCACGTCTCGGCCACGGCGGCCAGAGCCTGGAACACGAGGGCGTGGCGCGCGGCGAGGGCGTCCACGTCGTGGGTGTAGCCGCCGCCGATCACCGCCACGAGCGGGATGCCCCGTGCCCGCGCCTGGCCCACCACGTAGCGGTCGCGGGCGTAGAGCCCGTCGTCGCTCAGCGCGAGGCGACCGAGCCGGTCGTCGCGGTGCGGATCGACGCCGGCGTTGTAGAAGACGAGGTCCGGCCGCAGCGCGTCGAGGAGCGCGGGCAGGCGCCCGGCGAGCACCTCGAGATAGGCCGCGTCCTCCATCCCGTCCGGCAGCCCGATGTCGAGGTCGCCCGGGATCTTCTGGGTCGGGTAGTTCCGCTCGCAATGGACCGACAGGGTGAACAGGTCCGGCGCGTAGGCGAGGCAGTCGGCGGTGCCGTCGCCCTGGTGCACGTCGAGATCGACCACCAGCGCCCGGGTGATCGCGCCCTCGTGCCGGAGGGCGCGCGCCGCCACCGCCACGTCGTTGAACACGCAGAAGCCCGCCCCCTGCTCGCGCCGGGCATGGTGGCTGCCGCCGGCCGTGCTGCCGGCGAGCCCCTCGGCGAGCGCGAGGCGCGCGGCGAGCAGCGTGCCGCCGACCGAGGCGCGCGAGCGCCGGACCACCGTCTCGTCCGCCGGCAGGCCGATGGCCCGCTCGACCGCGCGCGGCACGGCGTGCGCCAGCACCGCATCGATGTAGGCGGGCGCGTGCGCCTGCGCGAGCAGCGCCGCCGAGGCGGGCTCCGGCTGCACGAAGCCGAGCGGCGCCAGCCCCCGCTCGGCCACCACCTCCGCGAGACGGCCGTATTTCCGCATGGGGAAGCGGTGGCCGTCCGGCAGGCTGGCCTCGTAGGCCGGGTGGAACACGATCGGCGGGATCATCCGGGTCCGGCACCGCAGGGAACGTGCCCGTCATAAGACTGATACGGCGCGACTGTTAGGGGGCTGCGCAACGGCGCGGCGGCAGGTCGCGGCCAGCACGGGGACCACAGCCGCATGATCGAGGCGAACGCAACCGCGCTGGCCCTGGCGTTCTGCAGCCTGCTCACCCTGGTCAACCTCGCGAGCTTCGGCATCGCCGCCCGGCGTATCGGCCGGCTGCGCGGGCCCTCCGCCTTCCCGGCCGGCGCCCCGGTCTCGCTGGTGCGCCCGGTCTGCGGCGTGGAGACCTTCAGCGAGGAGACGCTGACCCGCGGCCTCCGCCTCGACTATCCCGCCTACGAGGTCGTCTTCTGCGTGGCCGACGCGGGCGATCCGGTCCTGCCGCTCGTCCATCGCCTCATCGACGCGCACCCCGCGGTGCCGGCCCGGGTGGTGATCGGCGACGAGCGCGTCAGCGACAACCCGAAGCTCAACAATTGCGTGCGGGGCTGGGAGGCGGCGCGCCACGACTGGATCGTGCTGGCCGATTCCAACGTGCTGATGCCGCCCGACTACCTCCAGCAGATGCAGGCGGCGTGGCGGCCCGACACCGGCCTCGTCTGCTCGACGCCGATCGGGGCACGGCCTGGCAATCTCTGGGCCGAGGTCGAGTGCGCCTTCCTCAACACGCTCCAGGCGCGCTGGCAGTATACGGGCGAGGCGCTGGGGCTCGGCTTCGCGCAGGGCAAGAGCATGCTCTGGCACCGGCCCTTCCTGGAGCGCCACGGCGGGATCCGCGCGCTCGCCGCGGAGATCGCCGAGGACGCGGCCGCGACGAAGCTGGTCCGGGCGGCCGGGCGCCGGGTCCACCTCGTGCCGGCCCCGTTCGAGCAGCCGCTCGGCCCGCGCCGACGCCGGGAGGTCTGGTCGCGCCAGCTGCGCTGGGCGCGTCTGCGGCGAGTGACCTTCCCGCTCTTCTTCGCGCCGGAGATCGCGAGCGGGGTGCTGGCACCGTTCCTCCTCGCCGGCTGCCTCGCGGGCACCGCGCAGGCCTGGGCCGGGATCGGCGCGCTCGCCGCGATCTTCTACGGCGCCGAGTACGCGCTGGCGGCCCGCGCCGGCTGGCAGCGCTCACCGCGCCTCCTCGTCTGCTTCCTCGTGCGCGACGCGATGATCCCGCTGCTCTGGGCGCGCGCCTGGATGCGCAACGCCGTGGTCTGGCGCGGCAACCCGATGGACATCCGCCCGAGACCGGCACGCCGCTTGCGCGCAAGGGCCAGCGCGGCCTAACGCCCTGGGACCGCCGGGTTCTCCGACGGGGTCGCGACGGACGAAGCACGCTTGCGCATCGCCATCATCGAGACCGGACGGCCACCCGACAGGCTCTCCGGCTTCCCCTCCTACGCGGCGATGTCGGCCGACCTGCTCGGGCCCGAACACGCGTGCGCAACCTTCGACGTGCGCGCTGGCGCCTGGCCCGAGCCTGACCGCTACGAAGCCTTCCTGATCACCGGCTCGGCCGCCGGCGTCTACGATCCGCTTCCCTGGATCGCGGACCTCGTCGCCTTCCTGCGGGCACTGCCGCCGGAGCGGAAACTCGTCGGGATCTGCTTCGGCCATCAGATCATGGCCGAGGCCTTCGGCGGCCGGGCCCGGAAGTCGTCCCGCGGCTGGGGGCTAGGCCTGCACGCCTACGAGGTCGTCGCGCGCGCCCCCTTCATGGACGCGGCGAGCCGGATCGCCGTGCCGGTGAGCCATCAGGATCAGGTCGTCGTGGCGCCGCCGGGCGCGCGCGTGCTGGCCGCCAGCGCCTTCACGCCCTACGGCGTGCTGGGATACGCCGACCGCGCGGCCCTCTCCTGTCAGTGCCATCCGGAGTTCGGCCCGGACTACGCCCGCGCCCTCACCCGCGATCACCGCGCCGCGGTCGCGGATCCGGCCCTGGTCGAGCGGGCCCTCGCCAGCCTCGATGCCCCGCACGACAGCGCGCGCCTGGGCGGCTGGATCCGACGCTTCCTGGCCGAGTGAGGCGGTCCGCCTCAGCCCTCCGCCCGGCGCCCAGCCGGCGCCCAGCTCCTGCGGCGCTGGCGGGCGGACCAGGCGTAGCGGGCATCCCCGTCGAGCAGGTGGGCGTGGTCGGAGAGGCGGTTGCGCTCCAGCCAGGCGAGCGCCGCCTCCAGCTCCGCCAGGGTCATCGAGGCGCGGTCCTTGCCGGTCACGCGCTTGAGCACCGCGTTGTACCTGTGGGCGAGGTTGCCGCCGCGCGGCGCCTGCCACGCCGCCTCGTCCTCGACGGCCTGGGCCGCCACCTGCGCGGCGAGGCGCTGACGCAGGGAGCGTTCCGTCAGGGAAGGCACGCCCTCCCGCGCCGGCGGCGGCTCCCGGGCGGGCGCATCGGGCGCCGGGGTGCGCGGGCGCAGCATGGCGTAGCGGATCCCGAGCGCGTTGCTCTCCAGCGGCGTGATGCCCCGGGGCGTCTCGTCCCGCCAGCGCACCGGCTCGGGCGTCACGGCGGTAAGGCGCGGCTTCTCGGGCGGGCGCGGCGCGCTGCCCTGCTCGGTCTCCAGTTCCGCGCGGAACTTCGCGAAGAGCGGGTCGTCGGGGTGGAAGACCAGCGCCTGCTGGCCGTCGTAGGGCCCGGCATTCGGATCGACGCGCGTCGCACGGGCCAGCATCTGCTCCAGCCAGGGGCGCGAGCGGATATGGGTAAGGGCCGCCACCACCGCGACCTCGGGCGCGTCGAGGCCCTCGTAGGCCATCGCCACGGTGACGAGGATAGCGGGTTCCGGCAGCAGCCGGAAGGCGGCGAGCGCCGCGTGCGCGTCCTGGGCCGAGGAGGTGGCGATGCGCACGTCCCGCTCGGCCTGGGACCCGGGCATCCAGCCCTGGATCATCGCCTGGTAGCGCCGGGCGCTCGCCTGGTCGGGGGCGACGACGAGCAGCTTGCCGAGACCGAGCGCCGGCTCGGCCGGTCCCAGCCCACGCTCGGTGCGCCGCCGCGCCCGGATGCGGCGGGTGGCGTGGAAGGCCTCCCCGAGGAGGTCGCGGGCGAAGCCCGTGCGGAGCGCCGTGAACAGGGCCGGCCGCGTGGTGACGCGCACGCCTCCGCCGAGCCGGTGCGGACCCACCCGCGGTGCCGCGCCCGCCTCCTGGCCCGCCTCCAGCCAGCTCGCCTCACCGTCGAGCGCGCCGAAATTGACCGGCAGCACCGCGCGCTCCGCCAGCGCCTGCACCCGCGAGTAGCCGATCACCGCGAGGCCCGGCGCCTCCGTGTCGACCTCCGGGGCGCGGCCCGGGCTCGCCGGGCGGTAGGGCAGCCCGAGGATGCGGCGCCCGTCCGCCCGCTCCAGGGTGCCCGAGAGGAAGAGCCGCATCGACGCGGCCCGCATCAGCGGCAGCATCGCCCGGCTCCAGGCGCCGGCCTCGGCCTCCTCGTCGGAGGTCTCCCCGCCCCCACCGCGGGCGGCGCTCGGCACCGGCAGGTGATGGACCTCGTCCACCACGAGCAGGGTGCGGTGCGCCCGTGCCTCGGCGAGGTGCAGGGCCGGTGCCGCGGCGACCGCCTGGTAGGTGGTGACGTAGCCGCCGAGGCCCCGGGCGGGATCCGGCTCGTTGTCGGCGGCGCGCACGCTGACGGCGTGGCCGAGGCTCGCACGCCACGCCGGGTCGGCGAAGGCCTCCTCCGCCTGGAGGCGCAGCGAATCGCGCGGCACCACCCAGACGACGCGGTCGATCCGGCCGGCCGCGATCAGCTCGGCGGCGGCGATCACCGGCAGCAGCGACTTGCCACCGCCCGGCGTCACCGCGGCCAGGATATCGCTCACGCCCGTGGCCTCGCCGCGGGCGATGGCCGCGACGAGCGCCTGGAGGGCGCGCTGGTGGGAGCGAAGCGGACGGGACGCGCTCACGGGCCGGCGGGCGGCGTGGGGATCATGCCGGCACCGTGGCGGATGGCGGACGGTTTGTGAATCCCGGGGATAACCACGCGGCTGTGCATAAGCCGCCCGAGGACAGGATCGGCACGAGGACGGGGCTTGCGTCCCTAGGGAACGATCGGGCCCGCCCGGCGTGCCGCCTCAGAGATGCGGATCCTCCGCGGCCTCGAGCCGTCCGCTCGCGATCGCGGCGCGAAACAGCTCGTGATCGGCGGCGTTGCGGTCGCCGTAGGCCTGCGCCCAGTCCGCGATGGCCTCGCGCAGGTCGGTGTTGCCGTCGTGCCCGCAATAGCCGCAGATCGCGGCGGCGTCCCCGGTGCGGGCATGCGCCCGGGCGAGCAGCGCGCCGTAGGCCCAGGAGAAGGTGAGGAGCGGCTGCCCCCGAAGGCAGGCCACCGGGATCTCGCCCTTCATGTTCTTCATCTGGCGCACGTAGAACGGCCGGCCCTCGATCGTGGTCCAGCCGAGCAGCGGGTCGCCGACCGCTTGAAGCAGCCGCTGGCCGTAGATCACCCGCTCGCCCTCGTGGCTGGCGTAGGGCTCCGGCATGCCGGGCAGGTAGGGCGCGTGGGCGGGGCGCACCGCCTCCTTGACCTGCAGGAAGAGCACGTCCTGGTCCGAGTTGCCGCAGAGCAGCGCGAGATAGGCCCGCGTGCCCACGCTGCCGACGCCGACCACTCGGTGGGCGACGTCCACCACGTGATAGCGGCTCAGCATGAACCGGCGCTCCCGCGGCAGGGTCTCGGCGTAGTGCTCCAGGCCCGTGATCACAGCCTCGCGCACCCCGTCCGGCACGGGGGTGAGGATCGGCGGGTCGTCCCGCAGGCGCCACGCGCCGTCGATGCGGCGCTCGGCCACGCTGTCGAGCAGGCTGCGGTTGTGGCGCTTGCGCGCCTTGGCGACCGCCTTGCGCACGACCTCCTGGGAATCCGCGTCGATGTCGATCCCCGAGATCGCGAGCTGGTCGGCGCGGGTCGATTGGTACCAGACCTCGAGGGAGCCCTGGGGCGCCAGCTCCGTCATGGTGTGCTGGTAGCCGGACACCGCCGCGATCACCGCGCGGCGGCGATGGTCGGTGGGTACCTCGTCGGTACGGGTCGCGACCTCGATGCTCGCCGCGAGCCGTTTCAGGTCCCATTCCCAGGGGCCGACCGTCACCTCGTCGAAATCGTTGAGGTCGAGCACCACGTCGCGCTGCGGCGTGCCAAACAGGCCGAAATTGGAGATGTGGGCGTCGCCGTTCATCACCA
>NZ_LSIX01000810.1:0-11916 GCF_001556475.1 Methylobacterium sp. CCH5-D2
GGCCGAGGGCAACGCCAACCAGCAGAACTTCCCGGTCAAGCAGTACGGCCAGACCTCTGGCGGCAACCGCTGCTAAAGGGCGCGCAGGATGAATAAGACGGTGAAGCTGTTTTCCTACGGCATGATCGGCGCGTTCGTGGTCGGCCTCGGCTTGGTTCTGTGGAACTCGGCCGACCTGCTGGCTGGCTTCTGAGCCGCCCGCTACACCGAGGACGAGACCGTGCGGGACCGCCTTCGGGCGGTCCTTTGCGTTTCCGCCCATGATCCCGGCCGAGATGTTGCGTCCGCACGTCGGCAGCGTTGGCAACTCCATAAGGATTGCAGGGTGAAGAAGGGCCGGCTGACGGCGTTCCTGGTCGCCGAGCTGCGCCCGCCCGGGGTTGCGTGCGTCTACGCGGTCGTCGCGCCGTCGAGTGCGCGGGCGCTGGAGCTGCTGCGCAGCTCGATGCCAGGCGCGGCCGAGATCATGGTGGTGGGCGGCTTCTCGCGCGACACGGTGCGTCGCTTGCACCTGAAGCCCGGCGAGGTGCGGCGCGTCTAAGCTGCTACCAAGCTGCCGCGTTAGGTGCAGGTAGCCCGGGTCGAAGCCACCAGCCCGGACAAGTGCGTCTCAATCGAGGATGGTGAAAGTGCTGCCCTAGCATCGCTCGTTGCGGTAGTCATGCGCGGTCGGCGCACGCCCTGATTGAGAGAAAGTGCAAGATACAAGGGGCGAAGCCTGCCGGTTGGCAAGGCAGGCTTGACTGTCCGGCCGCTTTCGTAGTCGTTGCGTCCCGAAAATGAAGGGGGTGTCCTATGGAAGATCAGGCAAGAACTCAGTCGGATATTTTTCTTGATCAAGCGGCCGGCATCGTGGCTGCCTACGTGTCAAACAACCACGTGCAGGTCGGTGAGCTGCCGGCGCTAATCGCGGCCACGCACGCTGCCCTTGTTGGCCTTGGGCAGCCCACAGCACCCGCAGAGCCGGATGTCGAGAAGCCCAGCGCCGCCCAGATCCGCAAATCCGTCACGGATGACGGCATCGTCAGCTTCATCGACGGCAAGACCTACAAGACGCTCAAGCGCCACCTCACTACAAACGGCCTGGATCCCCGCGCCTACCGCGAGCGGTACGGCCTGCCCGCCAATTATCCGATGGTTACCGCCACCTACGCCGCCCAGCGCTCGGCGCTAGCCCGCAGCATCGGTCTGGGTCGCAAGGCTGCGGTCGATGTGGGGGCCGAGCCCGAGATCACACCGCCTCCGGCCGAGCCGCCGAAGCCCCGCGGGCGCCCGAAGAAGGCTGCAGCCGCGTAGGGCGGCCGCGCTACTGGCCGAGGCTCAAGCTCGGCTATATGCCTGCTGTATCCGGTACCGGCGTCCAGCAGGCCTCTCCATGCCGATCCGGCGCGAGCACCGCTTCTTCTACCCGATCGACTGGCCGCAGCTCTCGGCCGTGATCCGCTTTCGGCGCGCAGGTGGGCGCTGTGAGGCGTGCCGGCGCCCTCATGGACAGACCGTCTGGCATCTCGGCGATGGGCGTTGGTGGGACGCTGAGGCGGCTTCCTGGCGCGATGGCGCGGGGAAGATCGTCTGCCTGCCGGTCGGCGCCGACGACGTGCTCGGGGTGGTGCGGACCACGCGGGTGGTGCTCGCCACCGCTCACCGGAACCACGACACGGCCGACAACCGGAACGCGAACCTGATGGCCGTCTGCCAGCGGTGCCACATGCTCCACGACGCGCCCGAGCATCGGCGCAGGCGGTGGCGAACTCTCTTTCGTCGGCGGGCTATGGGGGACCTGTTTCGGGGGCCCTACGATTGAGATCTGCGGCGTGATTACCCTGTCCTGCTTACTAGCCGAGCTGTTCGTCGGTGGTGCGGTCGCCGCGCGCAGGCCTCCGGGATGACAGTCCCGTGACGAGTGTCAGACCGCACGCGATCTTTGGCATGCCACCTGCTACCCGATCGTCCGACCCGCTTCGGCGGTGTTCCTCCCAAGACTCAGCCCGCCCGGCTTATGGCCGCGGCGGGCTTTTTCGTGCCTGCTGCCCTTCATAGTCGGCCGCCGCAGTCCGCTTCACCCCTTTGGGACATCGGAGGCGGGACAGGACCGGTGCCACTGTGCCTTAAGCATCAGGGGCCCTCAGCCGAGAGCGCGCGCACTTTGATGTCATCCAAGGCGATCTCGGTACCGTCTGACATGGACGCGCGAACTCAATAGCCGGCAGATTGAAGGGCTGAGATTTTTTCCCACGCTTCCACGGCAGTCTCGATCTGGTGAGCAACGCTAGGCTCTTCCTTGTTGTCGAGGTTCGCGCCGGCGATGATGTAGCCCATGTCACTCTCCTGCTTGGCAGCAAGCATACGGCAGCGACAAACGATGCGCGAGAGGACGAGGTAGCTGCGCGGAGCGGGCTTGGCCGTTCAGCCCAACCGGGGGCACACAGGTACCATGCGCACGGCTGTCTGTGCCTCAACACACCTACAACGTGTCCGCGCTGATCATAGGAAGGCGACAAGCCGTCATTGCCCCCTCGGCGGCCCGATCCAGCGGCGCAGTGGTCTTCGGACCCTGCGCCGTTGTCGTTTCTGATAGCCTGCGAGTGGCTTCATCGTTTCTGCGGCCCGCTTGGCCATCGGCAGCCACATGCAGCTTTGAGGCGCGTGTCTGCCTGATCCATCAGTTTGCGAGACCTAACAGCATCTCCGAGCGCGCTGGCGCGATCCGCAGCCGCTACGTCGCGGCGCGCGAACCAGCGTAGCAGGGCCGAGCGCATACAAGGGATCAAGTTCAGCATAGGCTCTCAGACCTGCAAAATTCATACACTCGGACTTGAACCATCTGGCCTGTGTGTCGTCTTCTGAGCAGCGGACCGGCTGCTATGGCGCGAGAGGGGGCTCTGCCGCTTGCTGTGGCGGCTGGTCCGTGTTTTCGCCTTATCCTTGGTCGTCTCGGCGGGTTCGCTGGCGCCTGGCGTCAGTTTAGCTCTTGCCTTTGCCCCTCGCGGACCTTCCGCGCGAGTGCTCGTCCGACCGCCAGCAGTACCATGTCGATGAGGAGACGCAGCGAGGCGCTGCCATCTGCGTCGATGGCTTCTCGGGCCTTCAGGGCGTGTCGGGCGGCTCGCTCCAGCGGGGTCTCAGGCCCATCTCGGGACTCGCCCACTTCGTTTCCTATGAGCTTCTGCTCGGTGATGTCGATCAGGACGCCGTGACCATGGGCTGGCATGCCTTCGGTCCTGGGGTAGCTACGGCCGTGATCCAGCACCCATCGCGTGCCGTCCGGTGTGCGGACGCGGTATTCCAGGACAATGGGGCCGCTTTCGTGCTCAGCCCGCGCAGCAGTTGCCAGGATCATGGCGCGGTCCTCCGGGTGGACGCGCTGCAGAACGACGTCGAGCGGCAACTCCGTATCAGCCAGGTCCGGATGGCCGGTCAGAAGCTCGGCAGCGGCTCGGTCGAGGACGTGGCAACCACCCGTGGCAGACCACATCCAGGAGCCAACAACAGCGGCGCCACTCCTCATGGTCCGCTGGCCGCGTAGCAATTTGGCTGACCGGTCATTCGTCCAACCGCGCACCCCATACCCCCTCGGTCCTTTGCGTCGGTCAGCTAGCCGCACCGCAGTTCAACTTCTCGTTAACGGCTTGGAACCCATTGGCAGCAAATCAGTTATGCGCAATCGATAAAGCTTGGCCGTGTACACCCCTTCCATGGGCGCACGTGCCTGTACACCAGCGGCTTCAGAACGCCGCGTTTGGGGACACAGATGACTTGTTCGGATCCGGATGCCCCCAGAAGGGCAGCGGCTATGCCTGTGTCTAAGAACGATGCGCCCCAGCGCCCTCGGTTGCCTGACCGAGCGCAGCGCACGCTGGATGAGATCGCAGACGCCCTGAACATCACGACGGCGCTCCTGCATCAGGATGCTCAATCCGAGCTGCTGCGCAGTGGACCAGTCAGCTTGATGGAAGCTTCCAAGCTGCTGCAGACCTATATCCGGATCCAGGATCCGGAAGCGCGTCAGCGCTGCTTGGCCTTCGTGCAAGAGGAAGCCGCTCGTGGTGGTGGAGGGGCATAGGACGAGGGAACCTGCCTCATCCTGTCATGGGTTTGATGCGCGCTGATGTCCTGGCCACCACCTGCTGCCGGCGTAGACGCTCTAGCAGATCCATCTGCTCATAGAGCTGTTCCAGAGTTTCGCTCGCGTCCGCGCCGGTCCGTACGACATCCGTCACAGCTTCCGCCAAGATCGAAGAGCGCAGCTCGGCCTCCGCAATCTGATGACTTAGCTCGCCCGCCAACCCGCCATTGCGGACGACAGGCGCCGCACCGCCCACGCTCCCATCCGTCTCGGAAACGAGGCTCACTATGAGCGTCCAGTGCATCTGGGCCAACTCGAGTGTCCGCTCAATTTGCGCCAAGACGTCCTTGGCAGTCTGAAGGGCAGCCGACTCTTGAGCGAGCGAAGCCATGAATAGGAGCTGCTGGTCACGGCGCTGCTCAGCCGCGGTCACTGCATGGATGGCTGCAGCAAGGAGATCCTCGCCTGCCGCCAAGGTGCCGCTGGTGCCTTCGCCGGCCTTCATCGGTTGGCCATCTCGTAGATTGCGATTTGCTGGCGACGTAGGGCCTGCAGCGCCTCCATCTCGCGCCAGAGCTGAGCTTCGGCCTCGCTGGTGTTCAGACCCGCACCCCTGCCAGCAATAAGTGCCGTGATCTGTTCAGAGATCCGCACCTCGCTCGCCCGGATCAGGCGGCCCAGGTGCTCGGGGATCTCGTCGTGCGGCCTCAACCCCGTCCTCCCGCGCTTTCGCTCTAGTCGCAGCTAGAGCAACGTGCATTAGCGGATCTCAGGACACCAGTCATGGACACGCTGCCGCATGCCTGAGCTGCCCCCCGCTCGGCGGAGGCGCGGCCCCAATTGTTACGGCAGAGCTGAAACCGGATCCGCCTGACGCCGTTCGGAAGGGAAGCGACTTACATGGATTAAGCACGATCCCGGAGCGTGAACCCCGCTCACCTCCGGGCAGGGAGAAGCTATGCGCCGGGCCGACAACGTCTTCCAGTCCCTCAGCTACGAACCAGCGACCACGACGGCGCACGGCGTCGCGCACGGCTTGGCAGACACTTACGCCGAGCTTGTGGATGTTGAGCTACCCGACGCGCTCGGCTCGCTCGTGCTTCTGCTGAAGGAACGCGAGGCGCCGGTCTGGAAGCACCTTGATGGTCGCCGCACACCACCCCTGCCGACGAAGCTTGTGGTCGTCGTGGAGGATGACCCAGCGGTGCGGGAACTCGCCGTAGCGATGCTGGAAGAGACAGTGCTCGACGTGGTCGCGTGTGCGAGTGCTGAAGAAGCCTTGGCCGTGCTGGGGAAGAACGCCGACAGCGTCGCCATGCTGTTCACAGATGTCCAGCTTGCGGGAGAGATGGATGGTGTCCAACTCGCCTGTCTCGCGAGCCGCAATTGGCCGAACGTGCGCTTGGTCGTCACGTCGGGCGGCGCTGGAGACCGCGCTGCCGGCCTTCCCGGCAAGGCCGTCTACCTAGACAAGCCCTGGCGCGCGCTCGATGTGCTGGTGCAGGTTGACCAAGCGGTGCGGCTCCCCGGGCCGCCATGCCCCTAGCCCGAGCGGCTGAACCTCCTCATCGAGACTGACACTCCGGTCCATTCTTGCACGGAGTGGGGGTTCCTTGCGCTGTCCCCGCTCCGTTCAGATCGTACCGCTCCGCTATGGCTTGCCAATAATCCCGCTCTTCACCGCCCGGCAGTTGGGCGAGATGCGCCTCAATCGCGTTGCGGGCCGCAATCGAACCAGCCTCGATCTCCAGGTAGGTCGCGAGCCATGACTTCTCCACATACCCTCCGGCGTTGCCTCTCCGCTCAGCGAACGTGCAGGCGCGGCCTATCGCTCCTTGCATCTGGACCGCGTGGTTATTGCGCCGTTTCACAAATCGAACAGTCGGATGCAGCTAGCACATGGCTCCGCCCGTTCTACCGCCCACGAGAATTCTCCCGAGACTGCATCGGTTGAGGTCGCTCGCTGCCTCCCGGCAGCATCTTTGACGGTTTCGCTGGCCTCGGTTTTCCCCGGATTTGAACCTGAGTAGGCGTGCCGGTCGCGCTTTTGACCCCTCCCCCCTCAAGAGTGCGGGCCGTTGGGCTTGCCGGGATGGGCGAACGCCGCGTCAGCCGCAGCCAAGCCGTCCACTCGGCCGAGACGATCCGGACCACGTTCGTATCGTTGCGCCAGCCTGTGACCTTCCGCTCCTCAACCGTGATGAGGCCGAGGCGGCGGGCCTCCCGCAGAGCGTTTTTCACGGTGGACCGGCCGACGCCGGCAATCGCCGCGATGTGCTCAATGGCGAGGCGGCAGTCCTTCCGGCGGACGGTCTCGGCCGCCACCAAGGCAAGCACGGCCTGCTCCCCGGCGGTGAACCGCGCCGCGATGGCCGGAGGAAGCCGCCCAGAAGCCGCCCAGCGGCGGCGGCGCTCTAGGCTCACGTCGGTGCGCGGCCGGCTGCCCACGCCCGTCCTGCGCGATCCTGGGGCTTCTGAGGCAATGTAGGGATTTCCCACATTGGTTGAGGTCCCCGAAACGGGGGAACTCAAATTCTGCCCCGCCGGCAGGTTCTGGTTATGGGTGCGGCCCACAACCAAGCGCCGCGCATCGATCAGGGCCGCCAGCGTCTCAGCCTCCCCCTCCGTCACCTGCCCATTGGCAACGGCACGCCACAAGGCCGCCGTCACGGCCGGCAGAGCGGCACGCGGCGCAGCCTCCGCCTGTTGGCGGATCGCGTCAGCAAACATCGTCCTCGACCCTCTCGGGCCGCGGCTAGGGTCCAGGCAAAGCCTTACCGTTGCGAAAGTTGGCGCTTTCGCTTGACGCCGGGGGGCGTCTTGTGGCTTGTGAGGGGTATTCAGTCCGGCCTCACAAGGCCTTCGGTTTTTCAGCAGGCTCCCGTTTGGCGACGGGGGCCTGTTGGCTTTTTAGGGTCTCGTTACCGCGGCGGCGCTCTCCTGATGCCGGCTCACGACTCGCTGAGGCGAGCTTGCCGGAACAGCCCATGTCGGCCGGGCGGCAGGGTTAAGTCAACGTTGCGGGGGCGGGGAATGCGTCAGCGCCTCAGCCAAGCGGCGCCATCCTGCTAGAGCGCATCGCAGCAGCGCTTTCTGAAAGCTGGCCGGAACACCATTACAGCAGCCTATTAAACCCTTTCCTTATAGGGGTTGGTAACGGTGTTCCCGTCGTGCCGCTGCTAAGCCGGCGGTCGGTTCAGCCCGGATCAGGCTGTTACTCTGAGCGCGATGCAAGGCGGGGACATGCGGCAGTGGTTCGCGCGTGCGGCACTCTGGACGCTTGCTGTTGGCTTCGTATCGATCGGCGCTGGCCTGATCCATTCGGCCTTCACAGGGTGGCAGCAATCGCCGGTAGAGACGTTCCTCGGCGTGGCCTTCCTGCTGACCGGCGCGGCCATCTGGTGGCACAAGCTGCGTTGGGCTTGACGCGATGATCCGATCCGAGCTTGTCGGCAGCATGCGTTCGCTTCGGACCAGCACCTTTCCTAGTCGCGGCGCGTTCCCCTGTCGCTAGGAGGAGAACCAACTATGCGAGCGCCGAAGAAGCTGGCCCGTGTTCTCTCCGACGAGATCAGCGGCGAGTACCACCTCACGTTCGAAGCTGAGGACGGAGAGGTCTTCAGGATCAGGGCGACTCAGCAGCAGGTCGAGGACCTGATCCAGGAGCTGGACGATCTTATCGGCGATGACGCTGAGGAGGAAGATGAGGTCACCGAGCGCAAGGAGCTAGGCGACGAATAGCGCCCGCACCACACCTTACCGCGTCACCACCAGCTAGGTGCCATGATCCGTTCCGAACTTGTTGATCGCGTCGCGGCCCAGAACCCGCACCTCTACGCCCGAGACGTTGAGGCCATTGTGAGCGCGATCCTCGGGCGCATCACGGAAGCGCTTGCGGCTGGTGATCGCGTCGAACTGCGCGATTTCGGCTCCTTCGCTGTGAAGGTGCGAGGGGCCTACACGGCGCGCAATCCACGCACGGGGGCTTCGGTCGACGTGCCCGCCAAGGTCGATGTGCGGTTCAAGCCGGGGAAGGCCATGCACACGAGGTTGAACGGCGGCTCGGCACCCTCCGCAATGGCAGCGGAGTGAACAGCAGGCCCTGCCGAAGCGCTCAGTCTGGTTGACCGCTCATGGCCGAGAGCGTCAGCCGGTCGGCGCCAATGTCGTTACCATCGTAGCCGAGTAGCGCAACCAAGCGCTCGCGCGCACGGAAGACGCGGCTCTTAACCGTACCAACCTGGCAGCCCATCACCTCGGCAACCTGTTCGTGGCTCATGCCCTCGACCGCCACAAGCATGAGCGTTTCACGCATTGCAGTCGGCAACCGAGCCAGCGCGGTTCGCACATCCTGCAGGTCGGCGCAGCCTGTCTGCTCCGGTGCGGTGGCGAGCCGGTTCGTGAACTCGCCGTCCACGTCCTCGACCTCTCGGCCCTGCTTGCGGGTCAGGCTGTAGAACTGGTTGCGGGTGATCGTGAAGAGCCACGCTTCGAGGTTCGTGCCGGGCCGGAAGGACGATTGGCTGCGCCATGCCCGTAGCACCACGTCCTGCACCACGTCGTCGGCGGCGGCGTGGTCGCATCCCAGCGAGCGGGCGAAGCGCCTGAGCGTGGGGACAGCCGCGAGCAAGCCAGATCGGAACACCTCGGCGTCGCGGTCCGCTACTCCGGCCAAAGCGCAGTCGAGCTGCGCCAGCAGAGCGCTGAACCGTTCAGGCGGCTCGGGCTCGCTTTCAGGCTGGTCGTAGGCAGCAGCAAGCAACTGCCCGAGATGCTGCCGCACGGCGTCCGGCAGGGCAGGTATCTCGGCTGCACCCTGCTCGTCGTGGCTGATCTCGATCATTCAACCTCAGGAGAGGGGTGCGCTCACGCTTCCCTACCCTGAGTAGCAAGCTCCTCTCAAGCCGCGGCTGCCCCATGGCGCCAAAGCCCCCGTGTGTATCGAACCGGGCTCAGCACGAGGCTGACCAGCGCACTTGCCGCGAGAACGAGCAGCACCGGAAGGATAGCCAGCAGGATCTTGATCATAGGCCGCTTCAGTCTGCCTTCCTGAACGCTCACATCGGAGCGGCAACCAGGGGCACTCTGAAACGGGCGAAACTAAGAAGCCGTCACTGAGCGCCGCATAGTTTGGTCCAGACAAGGCAACGGCCACGGAAGCCGAGGGCGGTGCGCGTACATCCGGCGTCACCTCCCTCGGCATCGTGGCCGCTTCCGATCACGCGGCAGAGCCACGGTCGGGATGAGTTTCATATGGGAGGCGTATGGTTAACGATCAATGAAGCGCCTTCCGATATGACGAAACGACCACCGGGAGGTCAGGCGCTCTGAAGCTGACCTGCCGACTCCTTCCCAGAGCGGCGGTCCGTCTCGACCTCGTAGGAGACCTTCTGCCCCTCGATCAGGTTGCGCATGCCAGCGCGCTCCACGGCCGAGATGTGGACGAACACGTCCTTGCCGCCGTCATCGGGCTGGATGAAGCCGTAGCCCTTGGTCTCGTTGAACCATTTCACAGTGCCGGTGCTCATAAAGGCTCTTCTCCACGTGGCCCACTTGCCTCGCTGTCACATAACCGCGCTCGTCCAGGCGTGATCCCTCGTGTTTTTCGCGCCATCGGGCTGATCACCCGAACCTTCGTTGCCGCCCCCGAGCCCGCTATGCCAAGCGGGAGCGGGTCCCATTCGGACATCGCTCCGCGGCACTGGATCAAGCTTAACCGAGGGCTAACCACACTGGAACAAGACCCGGAAACAGCTGCAGGGATGGACGTTTACCACCCGATCCAACCTGCTTAGCTGGCGCTGGCCCCCTATGACGCTCACCGTCCTTGATCCCATCAGCGGACAGCTCGTGACGATCCGCGTGCCGGCCCCCCTGCCGCGCTGACCTTTGCCTTCTATGCGACCGCTCCCGCTTGCACCGATGACCTGCCTACCGATCTACCGCCTACTCATGGCGGCCGCCGTTCTGCTTACTGGCGCGATGGGTGCCTCCCGGCTTGGCCCCACCGGGCCGACAGATCCCTGCTTGGGGCGGTCGCATATTCACGCCTGCGCGATTTTTCAGGCGCCATCGGCTGTGCCAACCCCGCAACCGCCGAAGGTTGAGGTCGTAGCGGCGATCGGCAGAGCCTCCTGAGAGGTAACGCTGCCGACCCGGAGCGGCTTACCTCTCAGACCCTTGATCCCTCAATACGCAGCCTCGCGGTTTGCCGCCCGTAAGCGTGCTCCTTGTAGAGCCCGCCAGCCTTGGCAAAGATCCGCACGACACCGACGCCGCCCTGTGCGCTGACCCGCTTGGCGTTCAGGATAGCCCGATCTTTCGCGCGTTCCTGATTGTGCACGCTGGCAACTAGTTTGCCCTCGCTCATCACCCGCCAGCCGGCTCCTTCGACGAACGCCACCTCAAACACCGTCTCGTTCATAGCGCAACGAACTGCTTCTTACGCTGACACTACTGCCGCGTTTGGTCATGTTTAGTGCAACGAGCATGTTGCAGCGAAAGAAAACGCCCTAGGAACTGACCCCAGGGCGTCTATTCGCCCACGCGGCGAAATTGATATGGCTGGAGCCGTTAGGCCAAACTTCCGATCCGCCAGGCTTAGCACGAGCTAATATGTAGTTCGGGCAGGCGCTTTCATTGCTCAACGGGCGGCAGAAACACCAAGAGTCAAGCGGCGGGAGGCGTCGCCAGCTCGTGAGAGAAGGATGGTACGAAAGACAAGTTCAGGCTGTTCTTGCCAAGCCTGAAGATGCTGATTGTCCACTTGAACGACGGCGCCCTCGAAAGAATAGTTTCCGGGCTTGGATGGGAAGTTCAAGTCCGAAAAGGAGATGATTGGGAGCATTACCGCCTCGCACTTGCTAAGAATAGCAAAGTCCTAGGCGGTAGATTTGTTCCTCGGGATCGCTGCACAAAACGCAACGCGGATGCCCAGGCATAGCTAGGGAGGCGGATCTCGGCGGCTGGAGCTTTTTGCACACACTCCTGCCCGGTCCGGGAGCTTCTCGGCCAGCAGAGCCGTAAACCGCACTGGCGTGCTTGGTTCGCAATCGGTCGGAGCGTAGGCAGCAGCGAGCAATCGGTCGAGACGCTGGCGCACGGCGTCCGGTAAGGGCGGTGCATCGTCGGCTGGCAACACGCCGATGGAGCCACTCTCGGTCATCAGCGCTCAGCCTTCATGCTACTTCACCGTGCACCTAAGCCACGAGAAGCGCAAAGCGGGAGGGGTCCAGGGTGTCGATGACGAAACGCGAACTCGCGGACGCCATTTCGAACGCGATGCACATGCCTGATCGGGCAACTTTGGCAGCCTTTGCCCTGGATCCGGTCACGGCCTTCGCATCCAACCCGTTTGCTCGCACCAGCGCAGCCGCCGTAAAGCATACCTGGACCGTGCAGGCGTTCGAGTTCCCGGTGCGAGACATTCAGGCCGCCGGTCTCTCAAGCCTGCTGCAGGCCGTCTCCGCGCTACCGGGGACAGAACGGCTGATGCAGGAGATCCTGCGCGCAGGCCCGCACACCCTGAACGCCTTCTATCATGGCGAACGGCGCGAGATCGTCGGTGCAGTTCTGTATGGGCGACCGCATGTACCGTTGCCGGTCTTCACATCGAGCGCACCGACACGGCCAAAGCGAGCCCAGCGCGCATCCGCGGCCCAGCTTGATCTCTTCGCAGTGGAAGCGTGAGCGGCAAAAGAAAACGCCCCGGGAGAAGCTCCCAGGGCGTCCGTTCGACTAAGCGGCCAGTTTGATCGGGCTGGGGATGCTCAGGCCAAACCCTTGCGTAGCAGGGTCTCAGTACGAGCCGAACTTGTAGTTCACGCCGGCGCGGACGACGGCGAACTCGG
>NZ_LSIX01000811.1:0-577 GCF_001556475.1 Methylobacterium sp. CCH5-D2
GCGTCGCGCAGGCGGCGGTGGAACTCGACGGTCTCGGCCTCGAAGCGGTCGGCGGTGCTGGCCCGGGCGCGGGCCCGGGCGAGACCCTGCTCCGGATCGAGGTCGAGGATCAGGGTGAGGTCGGGTCGGGTGCGGCCGACGACGACCCGCTCCAGCGCCGCGACGGTGCCGGCTGGCAGGCCGCCCGCGGCGCCCTGGTAGGCACGGGTGGAATCCATGAAGCGGTCGCACAGCACCACCTCGCCGCGGGCGAGCGCCGGGCGGATCAGCCGGTCGAGATGGTCGAGGCGGGCGGCGGAGAACAGCAGCGCCTCGGCGAAGGGGCCGTGCTCGCGCGCCCGGCCCTCGAGCAGGGCGGCGCGGATCTCCTCGGCGCGCGGCGTGCCGCCGGGCTCGCGGGTGACCACGACGGTGCGGGCCGCCCGCAGACGGCGGGCGAGGCGCTCGACCTGGGTCGACTTGCCGGCCCCCTCCCCACCCTCGAAGGTGATGAACGCGCCGGGGGTCATCGACAGGCCCGCGCGTTCTCCCTCCCCCCTCTGCGGGGGAGGGTGGCCCGGCCGTCAGGCCGGGTCGG
>NZ_LSIX01000812.1:0-625 GCF_001556475.1 Methylobacterium sp. CCH5-D2
CCGCCGAGGAGCGGAAGAAGTTCAGGAACGAGTCGGTCGGGAGCGCGTACTCGACACCACCACCGGCGGCCCAGCCGGTGAGGAAGTCGTCGTTGCGGTTGTTGAAGTTGGTGAAGGCGACGCGGGCGCCGCGGTCACCCGTGGCGTAGGCGAAGCCGCCGGTGCCGTAGAACAGGACGCGGTCGAAGGCGTAGCCGAGGCGGCCGCGGACGGTGCCGAAGAAGTCGAGCGTGCTGAGCACGCTGTCGACCGGCACGAAGGCCGGGTTGATCGTGGCGGCGTTCGTCACGAAGCGGCTGCGACGGCCACCGAAGTCGAGGTACTGGGCGTCGGCCTCGAAGCCGATGACCACGCCCGAGCCGGGGGTGAGCTGCCAGTTGTAGCCGATCTGGCCACCGCCGGTGAAGCCTTCGTTGTTGCCGCTGGAGTAGGTCAGCGACGAGCCGACCGGGCCGAGCACGCCGGCGGTGGTGAAGCCGCCGTTCGGCAGCTGCACGATCGGGCTGGCGGCGTTCGGCGGGAGCAGCGGGCTCGACTGCGTGAAGCCGTTGGAGCGGCGGTCGCTGGCGTCGAAGCCGTAGCCGGCGTTGAAACCGGCGTAGAAGCCCGTCCAGGTGAAGACCGG
>NZ_LSIX01000813.1:0-11085 GCF_001556475.1 Methylobacterium sp. CCH5-D2
CCGCCACGTCGCGACGAGCCTCGCCGAGATCCTGAACGCGCCGCGCGACGTGCGGGCCTCGCACGGCGGCCACTGAGGCCTCCGGCCGGGAGGCTCCTCCCCCGCGGGGGGAGGAAGACGGCGCCCGCTACATCCGCACGCCCGGATCGGTCGGGCTGCCGGGAAAGACGTCGGGCTCGGAGCCTGGGCCGCCCGGCTCGCCGATGCCGGGATCGTTCACCGGGTAGGGCGTGCGCGGGCCGGTGGGGCCGACATCCGGCAGATCGTCGGGCTGGGGCGGCGGCGGAAGGTCGCCGGGCGCGGGGTCGGGCGTCGGAAGGCCGGGATTGGCCATGCGCGGATCTCCTGGTTGTCGGGCTGGCTGTCTGGGATGTGTGGGCTAACGGCCGCGCCGCCCGCCTGTTCCGGCCCGACGCCGACGCGGGCCCGCCCTGCCCTCACCGGGCGGAACGCCGCGACGCCGCTCCCGTTGCCAGTCCAGTCCAACGACGAAACGGGAGACGACGCCATGCCCGACATCAAGCAGTCCAAGGTCCTGATCCTCGCCACCGACGGGTTCGAGGAGACCGAACTGACCGTGCCGCTGACCAAGCTGCGGGAAGCGGGCGCGACCGTGCACGTGGTCGCCCCGAAATCCCGCGAGGCGAAGGAATCGATCCGCGGCTGGGACAAGACCGATTGGGGCAAGAACGTCGCGGTCGATCACGATCTGGAGGCGATCGACGCCGCCGCCTACGACGCGCTCGTCCTGCCGGGCGGCCAGATCAACCCGGACAAGCTGCGCCTCGAGCCGAAGGCGCTGGAGGTGATCAAGGGCTTCCTCACCTCCGGCAAGGTGGTCGCCGCGATCTGCCACGCGCCCTGGCTGCTGATCGAGACCGGCGCCGTGAAGGGCCGCGACGTGACCTCGTTCAGCTCGATCAAGACCGACGTGATCAACGCGGGCGGGCGCTGGCACGACAAGGAGGTCGTGACCGACCAGGGCATCATCACCAGCCGCAATCCCGGCGACCTCGACGCCTTCGTGGCCAAGATCATCGAGGAGGTGCGCGAGGGCAAGCACGAGGCCCGTCAGCTCGCCGCCTGACCCGCCGCACCGGAGCTGAGAACGAGAGAGGCCCGCACGCCGTCGGCGTGCGGGCCTCTTGTCTTTAGGCGCCGAGGGCCGAGGCCTCAGTTCGCCTCCTCGTCGCCGGGCTCGAAGGTCTCCGGCATGGTCGACTCGGCGCTGGCGACCGGCGTCGGCGCGCTGATCGTCGAGGGCACGTTCACGCCGTCGCGCTTGTAGATGTCGTCGCGGAACTGCACGAGGCCGTCCGGGGTCGACCAGGCGGTGATGTAGGTCCAGTAGACCGGCACCGGCTGGGTCAGCGTGGCGTCGATGCGCTTGCCGCTCTCGATCGCCTGCTCGACCTGCTCGCGGCCCCAGCCGGGCGTGTCCTTCAGGAGCCACGTGATGTACTCGCGCACGTTCTGCACGCGCACGCAGCCCGAGGAGATGAAGCGGAAGTCGTCGCCGAACACGCCCTTGGTGTTCGTGTCGTGCATGAACACGCCGTAGGGGTTCGGGATGTTGATGCGCACGATCCCCATCGAGTTGAAGTCGGCGCCCGAATCCTGCCGGTAGGTGTAGCGCGTGCCCTCGTCCGAGAACCAGTTCACCGACTTCGGCGAGATCTCGCCGCCGCCCGACAGGATGCGGATCTTGTTGTCGGTGAGGTAGTTCGGATCCTTCTGCATCTTCGGGATGAGGTCCTTCTTCACGATCGAAGCCGGGACCGTCCAGGTCGGGTTGAAATTGATCTGCGTCGCCTTGGTGTTCATGATCGGCGACTGGCGGTCGATCTTGCCGACGCCGGCGGCGTGCAGGGTCACGACCTGCCCGTTCTCGACCGTCTGGACGAGGGCCGCCGGGATGTTGGTGATGACGAAGCGGTTGCCGAGGTTGCCCGAGTAGGAGCGCAGGCGCACCGCGTTGATCTCGAGCTGGCGCAGGCGGATGTCGGCCGGCACGTTCATGGCCTGCTGCGTGGCGAGGCTCATGGCGCCGGTCTGGCTGAGCCCGTGGCGGGCCTGGAAGCGCTTCACGCCGGCGGCCACGTAGGAATCGTAGACGCCCGAGGTGCCGGCGGCCGCGTCGAGGTCGCCGGTGACGATGAGGCGCTGGCGGACGGCCGCGACCGCCGGGCCCTTGGCGCCGATGCGCAGGCGGTCGGCGCCGCCGACCTGCCGCCAGCCGCCGCGGGCGACGATGTCCTTGTAGCGCTCGACCATCTGCTCGGTCGCCGCCACGGTCTGGGGCGACAGGATCGGGGTGGACGAGCGCTGCACCTGCATGGCGGCGGGCGATGCGTAGTCCTGCGCCCACTCGGCCTGGGCGAAGCCGCCCGGTTCGCGGGCGAGGGCGCCGCCCGCGGTGGCGGCGGTGGCGAGCAGCGCGAGGCTCGTGGAGACCCGCAGGGTTGCCAGTTTCAGCATGGGCCGGTGGCTCTGTCCGTCGGTGGGCGAGATACGGGTTCGGCAGGCCGGATCGCCCGCCGCGCCCCTTGTCGCCGGGGTATCTGGGTACGGTTAAGAACCCATGGGGACCCGGCCAGAATGTGGCGCGCGGGTGCGGCGGCGCACCCGCCACGGCCCCGCTCGTCCCGTCGCCCGGCTGCCCGAGCGTGGCCGTGGCAGAAAAGCCGCACCGTCGCGTTTCGGGACCGGGCCGTCCCGCACCGGGACGGCAAGCGCCGGTCACGGCCCCGCCCCTCCCCTTCCGGCGCGTCGCCGCCGGTGCGGCGCCGGCGCATTAACGTTATGTTTAGCTATCGTTACCGGATCGCCCCGCGGGGCGCTAGGATTGCGTCCACGACCACGCGATCGGCGTGCGGATCCCGACACGGGACGCCGCCCGAACCGGGGTTCAGGAGGCAAGATGAACGGCTTCGACGTCACGTTCCGCGACGAGCGCGACTGGGTGGATTTCGGCCGGACCTATGTGGGGTCGGAGGCCTTCCGCGCCCTCTTCCGCGACGGCATGGCGCTGGTCGAGGAGACCGCGGCCTATCTCGACGGCGAGGGCCGCGAGGAGTCCCGCCTGATCTCGCGCGACGCAACCCTCTGCTACGCCTCAGAGAGCATGCGGCTGACCACGCTGCTGATGCAGGTCGCCTCGTGGCTCCTGGTGCAGCGCGCCGTCTCCGAGGGCGAACTGACCCCGAGCCAGGCCCTTCAGGAGAAGAACCGCGTGCGGCTCGCCGCCGCCGAGCCGCCGAAGCCCGAGAGCTTCGGCCTGCTACCGGTGCGGCTCCAGAACCTGATCCTGCGCACCCGTCGCCTGCACAGCCGCATCCTGCACCTCGACGGCCTGATCTCGGAAGACCGTCCGGCCCCGGTGCCGCGCGAGAGCCCGGTGGCGGCCCAGCAGGGCCTGCTCCGCTCGGTCTTCCAGCACCACTGAGGACGCGCCCGTCGTCCCCTCTCGCTCTGGGGAGGGAGAGGGACGCACGGGGCCCGAAGCACCGTGCGGGCACGAAAAAAGGGGCGCTTCCTTGCGGAGGCGCCCCTTTTTCATGCCGTCCCGGAGGCCGGCGCGCCGCCTCAGCGGCGGCCGACGAGGTTGCCGAAGCGCGAGTTGAAGCGCGAGACGCGGCCGCCGCGATCGAGCATCTTCTGCTCGCCGCCGGTCCAGGCCGGGTGGGTGAGCGGATCGATGTCGAGGTTCAGCGTGTCGCCTTCCTTGCCGTAGGTCGAGCGCGTCCGGTAATCGCTGCCGTCGGTCATCACGACCTTGATGAAGTGGTAGTCGGGGTGCTCGGTACCCTTGGCCTTCGCGGCCGCGTCCTTCGCCATGACCTTTGTCCCTGCAGTGCCGTCCGGGTGGGGATCGCCCCGCCCGCCGGGTTGACCTGGTGTTCTTGGAATTGTTGCAATGAACCCGAGGTTCATGGCAACGGCTCGTGCAACGCCGACCGGCCCGTCTCTAGAGGCCCGCGGCCATTCAACACGCGCAATCGGATGAAGCCGCGCGTATATCCCAGGCTCCGTCCGCGAACAAGCGCACTCGTACAGGGTGGGATCCGAACGGAACGCCATGGGTAAGACAACACGCGGGGCCGAGGGGCGCGGCAAGGCATCGCTCGGCGCCCTGCGCCCCCTCCTCCCCTACGCCGCGCGCTATCGCGGCCGCATGCTCGCGGCGCTGGTCGCGCTGGCCGCCGCCTCCGCCGCCACCCTGACGGTGCCGATCGCGATGCGGCGGGTGATCGACCACGGCTTCTCGGCCGAGGGCTCCGCCGTCATCGACGCCTATTTCCTGGCGCTGCTGGGCGTGGTCACGGTGCTGGCGCTGGCCTCGGCCGCCCGCACCTACACTGTGACGACGCTCGGCGAGCGCGTGGTGGCGGACCTGCGAAGCGCCGTCTTCGCCCGCCTCACGGTGCTCGACCCGGCCTTCTTCGACCGCACGCAGTCCGGCGAGATCGTCTCGCGGCTCACCGCCGACGCCACGCAGGTGAAGGCGGTGTTCGGCGTCTCGATCTCGATCCTGCTGCGCAACCTGTTCCTGTTCATCGGCGCGGTCGCCATGATGGTGGTGACGAGCCCGCGGCTCTCCGTGATGGTGCTGGCGGCCATCCCGCTCATCGTCTTCCCGCTGATCGTCTCGGGCCGCGGCGTGCGCCGCCGCTCGCGCGCCGCGCAGGACCGGCTCGCCGACGCCTCCGCGTACGCGGCCGAAGCCGTGGGGGCCGTGCGCACCATGCAGGCCTTCGGCCGCTCGGAGGCCACCGCCGCCCGCTTCGCCGCGGCCTCGGAGGAGGCCTACGGGGCGGCCCGCAACTCGATCCGGGCCCGCGCCCTACTGACGGGCGTCGCCATCTTCCTGATCTCGACCAGCGTCGTCGGGGTGATGTGGTACGGGGCGCAAGGGGTGCTCAGCCACCAGATGAGCGCCGGCCAGCTCTCGCAGTTCGTGCTCTACGCGGTGTTCGGCGCGGGCGCGCTCGGCCAGCTCTCCGAGGTCTACGGCGAGATGGCGCAGTCGGCCGGCGCCGCCGAGCGCCTGGCCGAGATCCTGGCCGCCGAGCCGGCGATCGGCCGGCCGGCCGATCCAGTGGCTCTACCCGTCCCCGCCCGCGGCGCCGTGACCTTCGAGGCCGTGCGCTTCGCCTACCCGACCCGCGAGGAGAAGCCGGCCCTCGACGGTCTCACCTTCCGCGCGGCGCCCGGCGAGCGCATCGCGCTGGTCGGCCCGTCGGGTGCCGGCAAGAGTACCGTGCTGCAACTGCTGCTGCGCTTCTACGACCCGCAGGCGGGCCGCGTGCTGGTCGATGGCGTCGATCTCGTCCGCACCGATCCGGACGACCTGCGCGCCCGCATGGCGCTGGTGCCGCAGGACCCGACCGTGTTCTCCGGCACGGTGATGGAGAACATCCGCTACGGCCGCACCGAGGCCGGCGAGGCGGAGGTGCGGCGCGCGGCCGAGCTCGCCCACGCGGCCGGCTTCATCGAGGCCCTGCCGCAGGGCTACCACACCCAGATCGGCGAGCGCGGCGTGACGCTGTCGGGTGGCCAGCGCCAGCGCATCGCCATCGCGCGGGCGATCCTGAAGGACGCGCCGATCCTGCTCCTCGACGAGGCGACCTCGGCCCTCGATGCCGAATCGGAGCGGGCTGTGCAGCAGGCGCTCGACACGCTGATGCGGGGCCGCACTACACTGGTCATCGCCCACCGGCTCGCCACGATCCGCGCCGCCGACCGCATCCTCGTCCTCGACGAGGGCCGGATCGTCGAGGCGGGCACGCACGAGAGCCTGCTGGCGCAGGGCGCGCTCTACGCGCAGCTCGCCGCGCTCCAGTTCACCGACGCGCTGGACGAGACCGCCCGCGGCAAGGGCCAGCGGGCGCGGACGGAGACGCTGCCGGCGGCGGAGTAGCGGCGGCGCCTTCAAGGAAGCCCGTGCCTCCTGCGGGCAGCCACCGCGAGAGTCGGCGGATCCCTTCTCCCTGCCGTGCGGGGAGAGGGCATCGGCGACCTCGTCGTCGCCGAAGCGAGCCGGCGTATCGATCCCGGAGGGATCGACGCGATGGTGAGGGGGCTTCGACGGGGGAGTCTCTTCCGTTCAAGCCCCCTCACCGCCGCTGCGGCTTCGCCTGCGCTTCCCTCAGGCACGACAGGGTGCCCGCGGGCCTCTCCCCGCGCGCGGGGAGCAGGGAGCGCCACATCCTGAACCGCCGGCGGACGCCCGCCTACTCCATCGCCCGCTTCACGAAGCGGTCCTCGAAGGTCCTGGCGAGGTCGATCTGCGCGCCCTGCAATTCGGGGTCGAGGGTGCGGACCAGCTCCAGCACGCTGTTCATGCCGTCGCGGCTCGGGATGCCGGTGCGCGAGTAGGTGGCGAGCGAGTTCCTCACCGCCTGCACGTAGAGGGCCCGGTCGCCGAAATGGTAGGTCGGCGGGACCAGGTCGGCGATCTCCTCCGGGCTCGCGGTGGCGACCCACTTCAACGCCTTGGTGAAGGCGTTCACCACCTTCTGGGTGCCGACCCCGTGGCGCTCGATCCAGTCCTGCTTGGTGTAGACGACCGCGGCCGGGTTCGGCCCGCCGAAGAGCTGGCGCGTGCCCTCGTCCGTGCGGGTGTCGACCAGGACCTTGATGTCGCCATCCGCCTCCAGCTTCGCGATCACCGGGTCGAGGTGCGAGACCGCGTCGATCTCGCCCTTCTTCATCGCCGCGATGGCGCCGGCCCCGCCGCCGATGCCGATGAGGGGTGCGTCGGTGGCCTTGAGCCCGGCCTTGATCATCGCGAACTGCACGGCGAGCGCCGTCGAGGAGCCGGGCGCCGTCACGCCGATCTTGCGGCCCTTCAGGTCGGCCACGCTCTTCACCGTGTTGGCGAGGTCCTTGCGCACGCCGATGACGATGGCGGGAAGCCGGCCGAGTTCGCACACGGCGCGCACGTCCTGGCCCTTCGCCTGCATGCGGAGCGTGTGCTCGTAGGCGCCCGCGACCACATCGACGGAACCGCCGATCAGCGCCTGCAGCGAGCGCGCACCGCCGCCGAAATCGTTGATCTCGGCCTCGATGCCCTCCTCCTTGAAGAAGCCCTTCCGCTCGGCAACCGTCAGCGGCAGGTAGTAGAGCAGGGGCTTGCCGCCGACGCCGATGCGGACCTTCACGGTCTCGGCGCGGGCGGTCCGGCCGAGGCTCAGCGCCGCGGCGGCGCCAAGGAGGAAGCTGCGGCGTTGCATCGGATCAGTCCTTTCAGCCCTGGCCGCCCGCCTGCGGACGCCAGACGAGGAGACGGTTCTCGATCACGGTGACGACCGCGTCGATCACGATGACGAAGACGGTGAGGATCAGCATGCCGGCGAAGACGCCGGTGACGTCGAACACGCTCTCGGCCTCGTGGATCTTGTAGCCGAGGCCCGCCGACGAGCCGAGATACTCGCCCACCACCGCGCCGACCAGCGCGAAGCCCACCGCGGTGTGGAGCGAGGAGAACATCCAGGTGAGCGCCGAGGGCCAGTAGACGTGGCGCAGGAGCCCGCGCTCGTTCAGCCCCAGCATGCGGGCGTTGTTGAGCACCACCGGGCTCACCTCGCGCACGCCCTGGTAGACGTTGAAGAACACGATGAAGAACACGAGCGTGAAGCCCAGCGCCACCTTCGACCAGATGCCGAGCCCGAACCAGAGCGCGAAGATCGGCGCCAGCACCACGCGGGGCAGGGCGTTGGCGGCCTTGATGTAGGGATCGAACACCGCGGCGAGCAGCGCGTTGCGGGCGAACAGGAAGCCGAAGGCGATGCCGCCGGCCGCGCCGAACACGAAGGCCAGCACCGTTTCCTGCAGGGTGATCCAGAGATGGCCCCAGATCTCAGGGGTCAGCATCTCGGCCCAGGCGCGGGAGAGCACGGCGCCCGGCGTCGAGAAGAAGAACTGGATCTGCCGCGTCTCGCCGAGGACGGGATAGACGGTCAGCACGTGCCAGATGCCGAGGCCCGCGAGGCCGACGCCGATCTGGAGCGCGAGGAGCAGGAGGCGGTTCACGGTCTGGGATCTCCGCGCGTCAGGCCGGGCCGCCGGCATAGGCGCGCGAGACCTCGACCCTGAGGCAGGACCAGATCTCGCGGTAGAGGTCGTGGAAGCGCGATTCCAAACGGATCTCGCTGATGTCGCGGGGCCGGTCCAGGGGCACGGGGAAGTCCCCGACGACGCGGGCGGCGGGGCCCGCCGAGAGCACGACCACCCGGTCGGAGAGCGCGATCGCCTCCTCGAGGTCGTGGGTCACGAAGATCACCGCCTTGCGGTTCTGCGCCCAGAGGTCGAGCAGCAGATTTCCCATGATCTGGCGGGTCTGCGCGTCGAGCGGCCCGAAGGGCTCGTCCATCAGCAGGATCTCGGGATCGCGGATCAGCATCTGGGCGAGCGCCACGCGCTTGCGTTGCCCGCCCGAGAGCATGTGGGGATAGCGGTCGGTGAAGGTCGCGAGCCCCACCCGGCCGAGCCAGGCGCGCGCCCGCTCCCGGGCCTCGGCGCGGCGCACGCCCTGCGGCTCGAGGGCGACCGCCACGTTGTCGAGCGCCGTCTTCCAGGGCATCAGCGCGTCGGCCTGGAAAAGGTAGCCGGCCCGCGCGTTCAGCCGGGGGAGGGGCTGGCCGAAGATCTCGACGCGGCCCGCGGCGGGCTTCAGCAGTCCCGCGGCGGCGTTGAGGATCGTGGACTTGCCGGAGCCCGTCGGGCCGACGACGGCAACGAACTCGCCCGGCCGCACCGCCAGGTCGATGCCCTCGACCGCGACGTAGCGCTTGCCGCCCTTCAGCGTGAAGGCGATGGACACAGCATCGAGGCGCACGGCCGCCTGCAGGGGCGTCGCCGCCGCGCTCGCCGCCTCGGACGAGCCTTGCCGGCTGCCCTCCATCCGCGTTCTCCCGTGGCCGTCATCCGGTGGGTGGTCCTGACGGCCTTGGCGACCTTTTCCTCGAGCCCGCGGCGGAGATCAATCGCGCGCGACGCGCGGCGATGAGACAGAATGGCCACCGCCAACCGGATTTTTTCACCGGGAGCCCGGGATGATAACGGGGCCGCGGACCGTCAGCGCAGCCTGTCCGCGCCCCCGGCAAGCGCGCGGGTGAGCGCGGCGGCGTCCCGGACCTTCGCCAGAGGCGCGCCCTGGCCGGCCCAGAGCGGCGTGAAATCGCCCGAGCCGCGGGCCTCGGCCGCCACGCGCAACGGCTGCAGCGCCACCGCCGCCCGCGGGAAGGCCGGGGCGTCGGGGGCGATCGGCCCGAATTCCCGCATCGCCCGGTTGCGGAGGCCGCGGGCGGGCCGGCCGGTGAACACCGTGGTGAGCGCCGTGTCGGCGTCGCCCGCCTCCGCCAGCGCCCGCGCGTGAACCGCCGACAGGCCGGCCGCCTCGCAGGCGAGGTAGGCGGTGCCGACCTGCACCGCCGCGGCGCCGAGCGCGAAGGCGGCCGCCGAACCGCGCGCGTCCGCGATCCCGCCCGCGGCGATCACCGGCAGGTCCACGGCGTCCACCACCTGCGGAACGAGGGCGAGCGTGCCGACCTGGCCGGCGATGTCCTCGCTCAGGAACAGGCCGCGGTGTCCGCCGGCCTCGAGGCCCTGCGCGATGATGGCGTCGACCCCGCGCTCGGCGAGCCAGCGGGCTTCGGCGACCGTGGTGGCGCAGCCGAGGATGCGGCAGCCCGCCGCCCGCACCGCCGCTAGGAGCTCCGGCTCGGGCAGGCCGAAATGGAAACTGACCACCGGCGGGCGCAACGCCGTCACGGCCTCGGCCATGCCGGCGTCGAACGGGGCCCGCTCGGGGCCGGGCGTCACCGCCGCGGGGTCGATGCCGAGCGCGCGGTAGGCCGGTGCGAGGCGGGCCGCCCAGGCCGCCTCCCGCTCGGGATCCGGCGCGGCACGGCGGTGCGCGAAGAAGTTGAGGTTGAACGGCCGACCGGTCCGCGCCCGCAGCGCCGCGACCTCGGCGCGGATCCCGTCCGGGCTCATCGCCGCGCAGGCGATGGAGCCGAGGCCGCCGGCCGCGCTCACCTCGGCCGCCAGCGCGGGCTTGGGCCCGATCATCGGGGCCTGGATCACCGGGTGCTCCAGGCCAAAGCGCTCGCAGAAGGCGCGCCGCGGATCGCTCATCCGTCCCTCGCCGATTCGGAAGGTAAACGAGCGATGCACCTTTCCCGCCGCCCGCGCCAGCGCGTCGGGGCGCGGACCCGCCTCAGAACGGCAGCAGCACGTCGATCACCTGCTGGCCGTAGCGGGGCTGCTGCACGTCGGTGATCTGGCCGCGGCCGCCGTAGGCGATGCGGGCCTGGGCGATCTTGGCCGAATCGATGGTGTTGTCGGACTCGATGTCCTCCGGCCGCACCACGCCCGCCACGATCAGCTCGCGCACCTCGAAGTTGACCCGGATCTCCTGCTTGCCCTCGACCACGAGGTTGCCGTTCGGAAGAACCTGCGTGACCACCGCCGCAACGCTCGTCGTCACGGTCTCGGCCCGCTGCACCGAGCCGGCGCCGTCGCTCGAGGTGTTGGAGGTGGCGTTCAGGAGCTTGTCGGCGGCGATGCCGGCCGCGGCCACCCCGGCGCTCTTCTCGAATCCGAAGGCGTTCGGCAGGCCGAAGCCCTCGCTGTTCGAGCGCGAGCGCTTGGTCTCGTTGTTGAGGTTCGCCCGGTCGGTGACGTTCACCTTCACGGTGACGAGGTCGCCGATGCGGGCGGCGCGCTGGTCCTTGAAGAAGGCGCGCGAGCCGGTGCGCCAGAGCGAGTTCGGCGCGTAGGAGACCGGCTGCACGTCCGGCATCGGCATCCGCACCGGCTTGTAGCCGGGCTGGCTCGTCGGGTCCTCGATCGCCGAGAGCACCGGCTGCGCGCCGATCTGCGAGAGCCGGTCGGCGGTGTTGCAGGCGCCGAGCCCGCCGCAGGCGAGCGCGAGGAGGGGGAGACGCAGGGCGGAGCGGATCATGGGCTTGGACCGGCGTGTCTGGATCAGCGGAGGGCGGTGGTGCCGGGCAGGGCGGCGCTGGCTTGGCGCTGCGGCCCGGCGGGGCTGACCGAGACGCGGCCCTGGCCCACGACGAC
>NZ_LSIX01000814.1:0-1565 GCF_001556475.1 Methylobacterium sp. CCH5-D2
ACGCAGGGCCCCCCTCCCCCGCAGAGGGGGGAGGGAACCGCGTAGAGCCTCAATCCCGCTCCGAGAGCTGGTCGATCAGCCCTTGCATGCCCTGCGGCACCGGAGCGTTCTCCCGGGCATAGAGGGCGCGCAACTGCCGGCCGACCTCCGCGAGGCTGAGCGATCCCTTCACGATCACCCGGTCGGCCTGCGCCTCGAGGCGCGCCTTCTCGGTCTCGGTGATCTCCTTGGCGGTGAGGACGACGACCGGGATGTCGCCGTCCGGCCGGGACCGGAGCGCGCGCAGGAAGGCGAAGCCGTCCATCTCGGGCATCATCAGGTCGAGCAGGATCAGATTCGGGCGCTCCGCGTCGATCCGGGCCAAAGCGGCCCGGCCGTTCTCGGCCTCGTCCACCGCCCAGCCGTCGCGGTGGAGCGTGCGGTGCAGGCGCTCGCGCGCGTCCGCGTCGTCGTCCACCACCAGGACGCGAGCCTCGCGGCCCTCCGGCCGGTAGCGCTCCATCAGGCCTTTCATCCGGTCCCAGTCGATCGGCTTGACGAAGTAGTCGGTGGCACCCAGCGCCTGCCCCAGCCCCTGCTCGGCCACCACCGAGGTCATGATGACGGGGATGCCGGCGAGCTCCGGATCACTGCGCACGGCGTGCAGCACCGCCCAGCCGTCCATGCGCGGCATCTCGACGTCGAGCAGGATCGCGCGCGGCTTCAGGGCGCGGGCGAGCGTCAGCCCGGCCCGGCCGTCGTTGGCAGTGCGGACGTGGAAGCCCTCGCGTTCCAAAAAGCGTCCCAGAAGCTCCCGCGCGGCCGGGTCGTCGTCGACGAGGAGCACGACGTCGTGCTCCTCGTGCGCGCCCGGATGCTCGACCGGCGGTTGCTCCTCGGCCGGCGCGGCGTCTTCGGGGGCGAGCGTGGCCGGCAGGCGGAGGGTGAAGGTCGAACCCACGCCCGGCGCGCTCTCGACCGCGACGTCGCCCCCCATGGTGCGGCAGAAGGCGCGGGTGATCGAGAGCCCCAGCCCCGTGCCGCCGAACTGGCGCGTGGTCGATTCGTCGGCCTGGGAGAAGCGCTCGAACAGGCGCCCGACCTGCTCGGCGGTCATGCCGATGCCGGTGTCGCGGACCGCGAAGGAGAGCCAGTCCGCCTCCCCCTCCCGGTGGCGGCGCACGACGAGCGTGATCGCCCCGTCCTCCGTGAACTTGGCGGCGTTGCCGACGAGGTTCACGAGACACTGGCGGATCTTGGTCTGGTCCTGGTGCATCGTGCCGAGATCCGGCCCGAGATCGAGGTCGAAGCGGTTGCGCTTCTTCTCGACGAGCGCCCCGATGGCGTCCGAGACGTCCGAGACCAGGGCCTCGACCGGGAAGGTCTCGGCCGAGGCGGTCATTCGGCCGGCCTCGATCTTCGAGATGTCGAGGACGTCGTTGATCAGGCTCAGGAGGTGGCGGGCGTTCGCCTCGATCTTGCGCAGGTCCGGCAGCAGCTCGGACTGGCCGACATCCTCCAGCTCCTCCGCCAGCATTTCGGAATAGCCGATCACCGCCGAGAGCGGCGTGCGCAGCTCGTGGCTC
>NZ_LSIX01000815.1:0-3814 GCF_001556475.1 Methylobacterium sp. CCH5-D2
GATCCGGTCACGATGGCCACGATGGCCGCGCCGCTCCTCGCCGCATGGCTCCAGCAGGACTGGTTCGGTCCGCCCGCCCGGCCGGCCGCGCGGGCGCCCGCCCCCGGACCCGAGGCTTTGCCCGACGCTTTCCCCGCGGCGGGCGTCCCGCCCGAGCCCGAAGGCGTGCTGGAGCAGGATGTCGCGCCCGAGCCGGAGTTCCCGTCCGAGCATGCGCCCGGGCCGGACCTCGTCTCGGAAGCGGACCCGGCCCCGGAAGCGGAAGCGGATTCCGTGCCGGAGCCGGATCTCGCGCCGGAGCCCGAGGCCCCCGCATCCGCCCTCACGGTCAGCGAGCACGACGCCTTCCGGGAGATCGCGCGGGCGCTCGGCGTGCGCTACGCGGGCGACGCGGCGGACGACGCGGCCGAGGCGGCGTCCGCCGACCCGGCCGGGCGGGGCGCGGTGGTGCCCTTCTCGTTCGCCGCGGCCCGGTCCGAGCCGGAGCCTTCGGCGCTGCTCGACGGGGTGCCGGGACCGCTCCTGCTCCACCGCGGGCCCGAGATCCTGGCGGCCAACCGGGCCTTCCTCGACCTCGCGGGCTATCCGGACCTCGCCGCGCTCCGGACGGCGGGCCTCGCGCGGCTGTTCCCCGATCCGCTGCCGGAGCCGGGCCGGACGCCGCCCCCGGAGGGCGCGGTGCGTATCCTGGAGACCCGCGGCGGCACCCGGCGGACGGTCGCGCTCGCGCGGGGCGCGATGCCGTGGTCCGGCGGTCCCGCGGACAGCCTCCTGCTCCGCCCGCTCGCGGATGACGCCGAGGGAGCGCCCGGGGGAGCGCCCGGGGGAGCGCCCGGGGGAGCGCCCGAGGCGGCGCCCGTGCCGGCATCCGCGATGGTGTCCGGAACGGCGGTCCGCCCGCCTGCCCCGGTGCCCGACCGGGACGTCGAGCCCGACGCGGACGCGCTGCGCGCCGTGCTCGACGCGGTGGCGGAGGGCGTCGTCGTGGCCGACGCGGCGAGCCGGGTCCTGGCGCTCAACCGGGCCGCCGCGGACCTCCTCGACCGCGACCCGCGCGCGGCGCTGGGCGCGGCGCTGGACGACCTCGTCCCGCCTGATCTGGCAGGTGCCCTCGCAGGTGCCCTCGCCAGCGCCCTGGCGGAGCCGGACGGGCGCTCCGTCGCGATCGCGGAGCGCGGCCTCGCCGTGCGGGCCGCGGTCCTGGGCGGCGGGCGGCGGGCGCTGCTGCTGCGGCCCGCGCCGGAGGCGCCGCGGTCCGAGGGGCCGGGCTTCGTGGCGCGTTTCCTCACCCAGCTCGACCGCGAGATCCGTGCCCCGCTCACCGGCATCCTGGGCTTTGCCGACGTGATGCTGAAGGAGCCCTACGGGCCGCTGGGCCATGCCCGCTACCGCTCCTACCTCAACGACGTGCGCTCCTCGGGCGAGCAGGTGCTGGGGCTGGTCGCCGACCTCGTCGATCTCGCCACCGTCGAGACCGGAGGGCTGCCCCTGAGCCGGCGCCCGCTCCCGCTCAACGACCTCGTCGCGGCCTGCGTCGCCGAGATGCAGGCCGAGGCCGCCCGCGGCCGCATCGTGCTGCGCACGAGCTTCGCCGAGGATCTGGCGCCGCTGGAGGCCGACGAGCCGTCGCTGGCACGTGCCGCGCGCCTCGTCATCGGCAACGCGATCCGGCTCACCGGCGCGGGCGGGCAGGTCATCGTCTCGACGAACCCGGCCGAGCGCGGTGCCGTGGCGCTGCGCGTGCGCGACACCGGGACGGGGATGAGCCCGGAGGAGATCGCCTTCGCGCTGGAGCCGTTCCGCGGCGGCCGTCCCGAGTCCGGCGGCCCCGACGGGGCCCCTGCGGCCGGCGGCGGGGCCGGGGGCGGTCTCGGCCTGCCGCTGAGCAAGGCGCTGGTCGAGGCCAACGACGGCCGCCTCTCCATCTCCAGCCGCAAGGACGAGGGCACCCTGGTCGAGATCCTCCTGCCGGGCCGCGCGGCCCGGCGGGCCTGAGGGGCGGCCGCCCGGGCCGCCCGGTCCCGGCTCAGCCCCGGATGTCGGCCTGCCGCGCTGCGACCACGGCGAAGAGGTCGGCGAGGGCGGCCAGGCTCGCCGCCTGGACCTGTCCGGCCGGGACGACCGACCCGTCCGGCGCGGGCAGGTCGCGGGTGGCGGTCGCCGAGGCGACCACGGTCGGGCGGAAGCCCAGGCTGAAGGCGCTGCGCGCGGTGGAGTTGATGCACATGTGCGTCATGAAGCCTGCCAGCACCACGTCCTTCACGCCCGCCGCCTCCAGCCGCGCCTGAAGGTCGGTGCCGACGAAGGCGCTCGGGTAGGCCTTCGTGATCACCGGCTCGCCGGCCCGCGGGGCGACCTCGTCGCTGATCCGGCCGATCGGCGCCCCGACGTCGTAGGGCGAGCCCGGCCCGGCATCGTGCTGGATGTGGAGGACGGGGATGCCGGCCTCGCGCGCCCGCGCCAGCAGGGCGGCGGCCTCGCGGAGCGCGGGCTCGACGCCGTCGAGCCGCATCACGCCCTCGCGGTAGGTGTTCTGCAGGTCGACCATCACGAGGGCGGAGCCCCCGAGCGGTGCGGGCTCCGGGTCGAGGCCGGAGAGGCCCCGCAGGGTGACGAGATCCGACATGCCGCTTCTCCCTTCGCGACCGATGCGTTCGCTCGGGCACCGGTGTCGGGGCGGGACCCTATCACCGGCCGCCCGGACGACATCCTGACCATAGGTGCAACGGGGCGCCAGGGCTTCGTTCCGGCGCGCGCATGCGCCCCGTCCGCTTCCGGCACGGGGGCGGACTCGGCAGGCGCGAATTTGGCAGGCGCGAGTTTAGCAGGGGCGGACTTGGCGCTCTGGAGGAACGAGGCGCCGTACAGGGCGAGGGCGGCGATGAGGACGAGCGAGAGCGTCAGGCGCATGGAAGCCTTTTCGAGCCGGGCTTCGGGTGGCACGCGCGGGCCCCATCGTCCCGCTGGACCGGCCTCAGCCGCGGCGGACGACGCTCCGGCCGGCCGCGCGCGACGACTGGGACCGGGCGGGTCCGCTCACGCCGACGGCTTCGGACCGGGCTTCGGACGGCGCGGCGCGCTCCTGCGGTGGTCGTCGGCCTTGCGCGGGTCCGGCTTGTTGGCGAGGAGCCGCTTCACGCGCTCGTTGAAGTCGTCCGTCGAGACGGATGTCGCCCGGCCTGTACTGGGTGTGCGTGCCATGTCCGGCCTCCATCGGCGCCCAAGGCACAGGATTGCGCGGAGGGAACGATTGTAGGTGGTCGCATGGACTCGGCTTTACGAGGCCGGGTCCGTAATAAAACCGTCTGAAACATGCGTTTCATCAGGATGCGAGGGTGATCTCACCTTCGCGCATCACGCGCTCGCCGGCCGCGGACTTGACGCGGTACGAGACCTCGCCCGTGCGATCCTCCGGCATCAGGCGCACCACGACGAAGAGGGCGCCCGGGACGCTCGCGGGCTCCGCGTAGCCGATCCGGGACTGCCTGACGTGCTGACCGACCTTGAACTTATGGGACATCGGACCTCCTCGAGGATCTCGGTTGAAGAGGCGCCAGGCCCCTTCAGCGGCGGGCCTTGGCCTTCCGGGCGGCGAAGCGCGCGTCGCGGGCGGCCTTCTGGGCGGCGGCGAGCTGCGCCTGCTGCTCGGCGCGCTCGGCGGCCAGGCGTGCGACTTCGGCGGCCTGGCGCTCCAGCGCGGCGGCTTCCTCGGCCGCGCGGCGGGCCTCGGCTGCCTGGCGCGCCGCCTCCCGCTCCGCCATCCGGACCTCGCGGGCCTGAACGACCGACCGGCGGGCCGCCTGCCGCGCGAGGA
>NZ_LSIX01000816.1:0-220 GCF_001556475.1 Methylobacterium sp. CCH5-D2
GGCGCTCGGGCGGCGGGCCGAGCGCGTCCTCAAGCCGCTGCCGCCCGGCGACGTGCCGCGCACGCAGGCCTCGACCGAGTTGCTGGCCCGCCTCGTCGGCGCGGTGCCGGAGACGCCGATCGCGGTCGGCATCCCGGCCTTCGTCACATGGTACCGGGACTATTACGGCGCCCGCTGAGGCCCCCGTCGCGCCGGGCGGCCGGATGTGTTTGAGTGGCGG
>NZ_LSIX01000817.1:0-4793 GCF_001556475.1 Methylobacterium sp. CCH5-D2
GGAGCCGGCCGCGACCGGGCGTGGCCACGCCGGCCGGCTCCCGGCCGACAGCGAGGCCGACGGCGCACGGTCCGGGGGAGGGCGGTGCCTCCCGCCGTCAGGCGGGGGTGATCCGCAGCCCGGTCTGCCGCGGCGTCGCGCCGTCGGCCGGGGCCGGCCTATTGCAGGGTCGTGGGCGCCGTGTCGCCGACCGCTCTCCCGAGCCTGTACCAGCGGGAATAGGTCCGGACCCAGGTCCGCCCGTCCGAGGCGTAGACCTCGGAGGTCCTGATCCGGCACGGCCGGGGGAAGTCGGGGTGCCCCGAGACGACGCCGGTCAAGGCCCTCACGGCCCGGAGCCCGACGTCCCAATCCTCCAGCAGGGGCGCGTCCGCCAGGTCCTGCGGCGACGGCCCCGCGCCCTCTTCGATGGCCTCCAGCGCCTCGGCGAGGTCGCGGAGGCGCTCGCCCGTGTCGCGGTGGTCCGCGCCGCCGCCGGCGGACGGCGCCGGGCCGAGGCTCTCGGCCAGGTCCTGCCGTCGCAACGGGGCGGCGGAGGGGTGCCGGGCGGCGGCCTCGATGGCGGCGATGAGGTGGAGGCCCTGGCAGAGGAGCCGGGACGTGAGGGTGCCCACGACGAGGCCGGCGGCGTCGGACGGGCCGAGGCGCGGCAGCGCGACCGGCAAGGCCCGGATCGCATCGGCCGCGTCGGGAGCGCCGGTTCGGACCGCCGCGCGCATCGAGCGCTCGAAGCGCGCCACGGCGGGCTCGCCGCCGGAGCGGCCGCAGCCGAGCAGCCAGACCGGGGCCGGGGGCCCGGCCTGAACGGGGGGCACGAGGCGCGGGTCGCCCAGCACGGCGGCCGCGAAGTGTTCGTCGAGCGGCGTGGGGCCGACCGGCAGAACGGCCGCGTCGAGATGCGCGCGCAGGGACGGCGCGGCGAGGCACTCGGCGGGCAGGTCGAGGATCAGCCAGCCTTCGCGGTCCCGGGCCGTCGCGGCCTCACAGGCGGCCTGCACCGCCGCCTCGGCCGAGGCGGCCTGAAGCTCGACAACGCGGACGGCGTCCGGCAACCTCGTGCCGCGAGGCAGCCGCGGCTCGGCCGGCCGGGTGATCCGCGCCAGCGTCGCCGGCCGCCCGGCGGCGGCGGCGAGCGTCGCCACGAGGACAGCATGGGCACTCACGGAACGTCCGTCGGCACCGAAGAACGCAGCGATCATGGCAGACCCCCAGCATGCACGCCCGAAGCCGTCCGCGGACACCAAGTCCACCGACAGCCACGAAACCGTCTCGTCTGAAATCGAATGGAATTATATCATTGGTATAAAGCTTTTTCAATGCGGAGAGCCGTACCATGACCTGCTGCTGTTCCCGAAGGTTAATGCTTATCCACCGGAAAAACCGGTGCCGGGGTACCTGTGCCAAGCGGCGCGCGCCCTCCTCGGGCTCTCGCAATCCGATCTGCGCGAGCTGTCGATGGTGTCGAAGAAGAGCATCAACGATTACGAGAACGCGTTCTCCGACCTCAGCGAGGGATTGGCCCTGCGGCTCCGGCAGGCCCTGGAAGGGCAGGGCGCCCGCTTCGTGCACGGGGACGGGGCCACGGGCGTCGTGACGGGGATGGCGCGGTCCGAGCTCGACCGAAGGTCGCGCTCGCCCCGCAAGAACGAGGCGCCCTCCGACCGCCCGTGAGGCCCCGGGGCCGGGCCGCCTCCGCCCTTCGGCCACGGGCGGCGTCCGGCGGGGTCCGGTCGACGCGCCTCGGTCATCCCGCGGCCAATCCGTCCCGGGGTCCCGCCGGCGGCCCTGGTGAGCGCATCGCGGGCCCGAGCCGGGGCGGCGTCCGGCCGGTGCGCCCGCGGCCCGGCGCCGGGGTGCCCGCCGGTGAGGGTACCGCCGGGAGCGGGGCATGCCGCCACGGCCGGCGGTGCCTCCGTTCGAGGCCGCGGCGAACCCGGCCTCCCGAAACCATGACGCCCGCCCTGCGGGCCGCGGGACCGCCATGATGCCGGACGGCGGCCAGGGCCGCCGCGGGCACCACGTCTCTCATCGTCGCGACGACGATTGGCGGGCGGCGTACGGAGACACCGCCTGGGATCCGACGCCGCACCGCGACGAACCCGATTGTATCCGCGGCCTCGAATCGCCATAAGGACGGGGATGACCCTCGGGATGCGGCAGAAGAGCTTCGACGCCGGGCGTGGCTGGTCGGTGACCGCCCTGCGCCTGCTCGCGCTCGTGCTCGTCCTGCTCATCGCCGCTCCCGACCTGGGCCTGGCAGCCGATTTCGCGTACCACGGCAAGGCACCTGCCGGGACGGAACTCTCGGTGGTCGCGCCGGCCGACGGCTCCGCGACCGACACGTCCGATCCGGGCGTGACCTGTCACGTGCATTGCAGCTGCCACCAGGCCATCACCGCGGACGCCGCTCCCGCGACGGCGCCCGCGGCGGCTGCCCAGCCCAACCGGTCCCGGTCCGTCGGCGCGCTCGCGTCGACCTGGCCGGACCGGCTGTCGAGGCCTCCTCGCGCCTGAGGTGACCGCGCCACCGAGGTGGCACGGGCCGCCCGGCGATCCGCCGGGCCAGTCGATCACCTTACGTGAACATGCGGGATCGACCGTCACCGCCGCGCAGGCGGGCAAGCGGCGTCCCGGTCGAGTCAGGCTCAATGCGCATTCTCCTGTCCGTGGTCATCCTGGCCACCGGCATCGCCATCGGCGGTGCCGTTCCCCGCGTGTCCGAATTCGTCCAGGACGCCCTCGCCTCGGTCGGGGTCCCGAGGATCCACCCGGCGCCCGCCGCCGGTCAGCCCTCCTCCGAGACCGACGTCCCGGAGCCCGCGGGCGAGCATCCCCGCCCGCGAGGGGCGAAGCCGGAGACCGGGCCTGCGACCGCCAAGCATCCGCACGGGGAGGGTGGGGGAGAGGCCGAGCCGACCGTGATCAAGATGCAGCCCGAGCAGGTTTCCGGGCAGGACATCACGGTCGTGACGGTGGAGGGGGGCACGCTCGCGCGCCACCTTCTCGTTCCCGGCACCATCGCGCCGGACGCCGACCGGATCGCCCGGGTGCCCGCGCGCGTGGTCGGGATTGTGGCCGAGATGCGCAAGCGCCTGGGCGAGGAGGTTGTGAAGGGTGAGGTCGTCGCGGTGCTCGACAGCCGCGAGGTCGCGGACGCCAAGAGCGAGTATCTCACCGCCTCAGTGAAGGCAGAGCTTGAGAAGACCAATTTCGATCGGCAGCAGGCGCTTTGGGAAAAGCGCATCTCGGCCGAATCGGCCTTCCTCAATGCCAAGGCCGTCTATTCGGAGGCGCAGCTTCGCGTCGACCTCGCCCGGCAGAAGCTCTCCGCCCTCGGCCTCAACGCCGCCGAGGTGGCGAGCGCGGCCAAACGGGACGAGACCACGCCCAACACCTCGACGCTGCGCCGCTACGAATTGCGCTCACCGCTGAGCGGGCGCGTGGTTGAGCGCAAGGTCGACCTCGGCACCGACGTCGGCGGTCAGGGCGACCCGGACGACCTGTATACGGTCGCAGACCTGTCCACCGTCTGGATCGAACTGGCGGTGCCAACCACCGAACTGGCCAAGGTCAAGGAAGGCGCGCGGGTCCTGGTCACCCCGAGCCAGGGCGACGCCGACAAGCAGGCCGAAGGCAAGGTGATCTTCGTCAGCCCGATCCTGAACCCGGACACACGCTCCGCCCGCGTCATCGTCGGGCTGCCGAACCGGGACATGGCCTGGCGGCCCGGAACCTTCGTCACCGCCGAGGTCGAGGTCGGCCAGGATGCGGTCAAGGTGCGGGTTCCGAAGGCCGCGATCCAGACCGTCGCCGGCGAGAAGGTCGTCTTCGTGCGCACGGCCACCGGTTTCGAGAAGCGCGAGATCGAGCTCGGGCGCTCCGACGACGATGCTTACGAGGTCGTCTCGGGCCTGAGGCCGGGCGACGAGATCGCGGTCGCCAACTCCTTCCTCCTCAAGGCTGAGCTCGGCAAGGCCGCGACCGGCGACAACGACTGAGCGAGAGCCCGCCCATGATCTCCCGCATCCTCGACTTCTCGGTCCACCAGCGCTGGCTGGTGCTGCTGCTGTCGCTGCTGGCCGCCGGCTTCGGCGGCTACGCCCTGACCAAGCTGCCCATCGACGCGGTCCCCGACATCACCAACAACCAGGTGCAGATCAACACGGTCGCGCCCTCGCTCTCGCCAATCGACATCGAGAAGCAGGTCACCTACCCGGTCGAGACCGCGCTCGCCGGGATCAAGGGCCTCGAATACACCCGGTCCTTATCGCGAAATGGCTTCTCGCAGGTCACCGCGGTCTTCGCGGAGAAGCTCGACATCTACTTCGCCCGCCAGCAGGTCGCCGAGCGCCTGTCCCAGGTCAAGCAGGACCTGCCGCCCGACGCCGAGCCCCGCATGGGCCCGATCTCGACGGGCCTCGGCGAGATCTACATGTGGTCGATCCACTACGCGAAGCCGGACGAGCGGACGGTGTCGCCTGCGGGCAAGCCGGGCTGGCAACCGGACGGCAGCTACCTGACCCCGGAAGGCCAGCGGCTCAGGACGGAGCTGGAGCGGGCCGCGTACCTGCGCACGGTGCAGGACTGGATCATCCGGCCCCAGATCAAGACCGTGCCGGGCGTGGCCGGCGTCGACGGCATCGGCGGCTTCGAGAAGCAGTACCACGTCCAGCCGGACCCGACGAAGCTCACCGCCCTCGACCTCTCCTTCTCCGACGTGGCGCGGGCCTTGGAGGCCAACAACGCCAACCAGGGCGCCCGCTACCTGGAGGACAACGGCGAGGGCTACGTCG
>NZ_LSIX01000818.1:0-4646 GCF_001556475.1 Methylobacterium sp. CCH5-D2
CCCCAGCACCACGCCCGCCACCTGCCGGTCGGGCCCCGCCGCGGCGACCGCCGCGGCCGTCTCGCGGCTCGCCCCGCGCGCGGCGCCGCGGGCCACGCCCCGGCGCACGCGGGCGAGACCGAGGCGGTCCACCACCTGCCGGATCGCGGCCCCGACCTCGGCCTGCCGCTCCCGGTCGAGGGTGCCGCGGGACAAGTCCTCCTGGGCGAGCAGGAGGCCCGCCAGCACGACCTCGTCGTAGTAGGTGACGAGCGCCCGCTCCTTCAGGAACTGCCGACCCTGGTCGATCGCCTCCGCGGGGTCGCCCGCGAGCATGCGCTGGTAGAAGATCTCGGGGGGCGCGAGCGCGGGCTGGTCGCCCAGCAGCACGTCGAGATACCACAGCCGCTCGACGTGGCGTCCCAGCACCACGAGGCAGACGGTGAGCGGGGTGGCCAGGATGAGGCCGACGGGCCCCCACAGGAAGGTCCAGATCGTCGCGGCCAGGATCACGGCGATCGGCGAGAGGCCGGTCGAGTGGCCGTAGAGCAGCGGCTCGACCACGTGACCGGCGATCGGCTCGACCACCACGAACAGGATCGCGGTGGCGATCACCATGCTCCAGCCCGGATCGACGGCCGCCGCGAGGATCAGCGGCAGCACCGCCGAGATCACGGCGCCGATATAGGGCACGAAGCGCAGGATGGCGGCCAGCACGCCGAACAGCGTCGGGCTCGGCACGCCGATGAACCAGAGCCCCGCGCCGATCACCACCCCGAACGCGATGTTGAGGGCGAGCTGCGCCAGGAAGAAGCGCGACAGCCGGCTCGCCGCGTCGTCGATCGCGGCCGTGGTGCGGCGCAGATCCCCGGAGCCGGCGATGCGGATCGCCCGGTTCCGCAGGTCCTCTCGCTGGAGCAGGATGAAGATCGTGAAGAGCAGGATCAGGCCGGTCGTGGCGAGCGGATGCAGGACCGGGCCCGCGAAGGTCTGGAAGGTCTCCAGCACGCCGGCCTTGGCCGCCTTGATCTCGACGGTGAGCGGGTGGGTCGCCGAGCCCGGCTCGCCCTTCAGCTCGGCCTGGGGCGGGGGCTGGAGGGCGTTGCCGAGATCCTGGACGAGATCGACGATGCGCGAGAGCGTGCCGACGTCGGCCGTGGCGCCGCGCAGGGCCGCGATCTTGTCGCGCATGGTCAGGGAGTAGCGCGGCAGGTCGGCGGCGAGTTGCGCGCCCTCGCTGGCGATGAGGCTGCCGACCCCGAACAGCAGCCCGAAGGTCACCGCGACGACGGCGAGCACCGCGAGCGCCCGGGGTACGAGGAGGCGACGCAGCGCCCGGACCGCCGGCACGAGGACGAAGCTCAGCAGGATCGCGAGCGTGACCGGCATCAGGATCTCGCGCCCGAGATAGAGCGCGGCCATGACGGCGAGCACCAGCAGCACCGATGCGAGGGCGACGAAGATCGGCATTCCCTGCCGGATCTGCCGCGCGGTGACGGGATCGTCGCTCATCGGTCGATCAGGGCCTCCCGGCCCGGGTTACGCAAGGATACGCAAGGCCCCCTCCCCGCGACGGGTCGGGGGTGTCCGCGGCTCAACCCGCCGTCGCCGTCTCGCCGAGCGCGGCGCTGATCTGGCTGAGCAGCTTCGAGAAATCGATCGGCTTCGGATGGTAGTCGTCGCAGCCTGCCTGGATCGCCTTGTCGCGGTCGCCCGACATGGCGTGGGCGGTGAGCGCGATGATCGGGATCGCGCGGGTGTCGCCCCCGGCCTTCAGGGCGCGCGCGGCGGACCAGCCGTCGAGCACCGGCAGGTTCATGTCGAGCAGGATCACGTCGGGCTGGCCCGCCCGCGCCTGCTGCACGCCCGCTTCCCCGTCATGGGCCAGGATCACCTCGTAGCCGCGGCGCTTGAGCCGGCGGGAGAGAAAGTCCCAGATCTCCTCGTGGTCCTCGACCAGCAATATCTTCGGCATCGACGATAAACATCCTTCGGACGCGCCCGGGAGCGTCGCCGCGTTCACGCGCCCCTGACAACGCACGAGCGCCCGCAAGGGACCCGTGCCGAGCCGGATTTCTCCGGCCCGGCGCGAGGCGGCCTCAGGCCTCGTCCTCGTTGAGGTGGAAGTGCACGTTCTCGATGTTGGCCCTGTCGAAGGCCTGCATCACGTGCTGGTAGGAGCGCTCCATCTCGGTCGGCGCGTCGCCGGGCGTGTCCTCCGGCTTGAGGACGAACATCAGCATCGAGCGCCCGGTGACGGCGTAGCTGTCGCCGGACTTGAAGTGCTCCACCGCCTGGCTGTCGGGAAGGTTGGTGTCGAGGAGCCGCGTCCACTCCTCGCCGCCGACCGTCTCCGGCAGGGTGAACTGCACGAGGTCGTGGTAGGCGTTGTAGAGGATGAGAAGCGTCGCGTCCCCGCCGCGGCGGTGGACGCCGGTGGCCTGGGCGCGGCCGTCGAGCAGCACCGCGAGCGCCCGGGCGCCGCCGTCGCCCCAGTTCTCGCCCTCCATCTCGGCGCCGTCCGGCCGCAGCCAGGTGACGTCCTTGACGCCGAGTTCCTCGTCGAAGCGGCCCGAGAGGAAGCGGCCGCGGTTGAGGATCGGCAGGGCGTTGCGCAGGATGATCAGGCGCTGGGTGAACTCGGCGAGGTCCCGCTCCTCGGCCCCGATCGCGTCCCAGTCGAGCCAGGAGATCTCGTTGTCCTGGCAATAGGCGTTGTTGTTGCCGTTCTGGGTGCGGGCGAACTCGTCGCCGGCCAGCAGCATCGGCGTGCCGCGCGACAGGAAGAGCGTCGCCAGCATGTTGCGCATCTGGCGCAGGCGCACGGCGCGGATCTCCGGATCCTCGGTCGGGCCCTCGACGCCGTAATTGTACGAGAGGTTGTGCGAGTGGCCGTCGCGGTTGTCCTCGCCGTTGGCCATGTTGTGCTTGTCGTTGTAGGCCACCGTGTCGTGCAGGGTGAAGCCGTCATGCGCGGTCAGGAAGTTGACCGAGGCCCAGGGCTTGCGCCCGCGCTTGTCGAACTTGTCGGCCGAGCCGGTGATGCGGGAGGCGAGATCCGGCAGCAGGCCGGCATCGCCCTTCCAGTAGCCGCGCACGTCGTCACGGAACCGGTCGTTCCACTCGGCCCAGCCCGGCGGGAAGCCGCCGACCTGATAGCCGCCCGGACCGCAATCCCAGGGCTCGGCGATCAGCTTGACGGAGTTCAGCACCGGATCCTGCCGGCATGTGTCGAGGAAGCCGCCGCCCTCGTCGAAGCCGTAGGGCTCGCGGCCGAGGATGGTGGCGAGATCGAAGCGGAAGCCGTCGACCTGCATCTCCTGCGCCCAGTAGCGCAAGCTGTCCGTGACGAGCTGGAGCACGCGCGGGTGCGAGAGGTTGAAGGTGTTCCCCGTGCCGGTATCGTTGATGTAGTAGCGCCGCTGGTCCGGCAGCAGGCGGTAGTAGGAGGCGTTGTCGACCCCCTTGAACGACAGGGTCGGGCCCTTCTCGTTGCCCTCGGCGGTGTGGTTGTAGACCACGTCGAGGATCACCTCGAGGCCGGCGCCGTGCAGGCGCGAGACCATCTCCTTGAACTCCGAGAAGGCGAAGTCCGGCACCGCGGCGTAGCGCCGGGCGGGGGTGAAGAACGAGATGGTGTTGTAGCCCCAGTAGTTCGTCAGCCCCTTCTCCTGCAGGTAGTCGTCCTGCACGAAGGAGTGGACCGGCAGGAGCTCGACCGAGGTGACGCCGAGGCTCTTGATGTAGTCGAGCACGTCCGGGGTGCCGAGGCCCGCATAGGTGCCGCGCAGCTTCTCGGGCACGCGCGGATGGAGCTTGGTCAGGCCCTTCACGTGGGCCTCGTAGACGATCGTCTTCTCCCACGGCACGTGGGGCTTCTGGTGGCGACCCCAGGTGAAGGCCGGGTCGATCACGCGCGAGCGGCGGGTGTAGGGCGCGCTGTCGCGCTCGTCGAAGGTGGTGTCGTCCCCCGTCTCCATCTTGTAGCCGAACAGAGCCGGGTTCCAGGTGATGGAGCCGACGAGCCCCTTGGCGTAGGGGTCGATGAGCAGCTTGTTCGGGTTGAAGCGGTGGCCGTTCTCCGGCTCGTAGGGGCCGTGCACGCGGTAGCCGTAGATCGTGCCGGGGCGCGCGTCCGGCAGGTAGCCGTGCCAGATCTCGTCGGTGTACTCGGGCAGCTCGATCCGCTCGATCTCGTTCTCGCCCGCGTCGTCGAACAGGCAGAGCTCGACCTTCGTGGCGTAGGCCGAGAAGATCGCGAAGTTGACGCCCAGCCCATCCCAGGTGGCGCCCAGCGGATAGGGCAGCCCTTCCTGAATGCGGGCACGCACCGCGCGGGGCTGGGACGCGGGTCGGGAATTGTCAGGCATGATCACTCCGGTAACCGCGGCCGTCCCTCGACGCGCGGCAGCCGGTGGCCGCCGCGGGGCTCGCGATCTTGGTCTGAACGTACTGGTTCCGGCGAAGCTCCCGTGCGGTGCAGAAAATTCCTGGGTGGGCGGATGGGGGTGTGAAGAGCGGGTATCGGGGGCGTGGCGGCGGCGCGCGCAATCTCCCTCCCCCCTCTGCGGGCAGGGCGATTGCAGATGCCGGCTTGCGCCGCGCTGCAGGCCGAGGCGCGGGTCCCCTCTCCCATAGGGAGAGGTCTGCTTTCGCAGAAAGCCGGG
>NZ_LSIX01000819.1:0-14432 GCF_001556475.1 Methylobacterium sp. CCH5-D2
GCGCGCGGCGGCAGCACGAAGCCCCCATCGCTCGCGGGCGCCAGGATCTGCGCGCGCAGATCCGCGTCGGCGGCCCCCGGCAGCGGCAGCAGGCCGGGCGCCACCGCCCGCGCGCCGGTGACCACCGCGCCGATGCGCAGGCCCAGCGGCCGGCGGCTCAGCGCGGGGCCGAGCGCCACAAACTCGCCGCGCCCGAGATCGCGGAAGCGCTCGGCGCCGCGCCGGTCGAGGCCGAGCAGGTCGGCGGCCCGCGCCATGTCAATGTCGAGGAAGGTGCGGCCCATCAGGAAGTTGGTGGCCTCGGCCGCGACGTTCTTGGCGAGCTTGGCGAGCCGCTGCGTGGCGATCACGCCGGCAAGCCCGCGCTTGCGCCCGCGGCACATCAGGTTCGTCATCGCGCCGAGCGAGACCTTGCGGGCCTCGTCGGAGACGTCGCCCGCCGCCATCGGGGCGAAGATCTGGGCCTCGTCCACCACGACGAGGCAGGGGAACCAGTGGGCGCGCTCGGCCTCGAACAACCCGCCGAGGAAGGCGGCGGCGGCGCGCATCTGCGCCTCCATGTCGAGGCTCTCCAGGTTCAGCACCACCGAGACCCGGTGTGCCCGCACCCGCGCGGCGATGGCCTGGAGGTCGGCCTCACCGTGCGTGCCCTCCACCACGAGGTGGTCGTAGGCCTCGGCCAAGCTGACGAAGTCGCCCTCGGGGTCGACGATGACCTGCTGGACGAGGCCCGCGCTCTGCTCCAGCAGGCGGCGCAGCAGGTGCGACTTGCCCGAGCCCGAGTTGCCCTGGACCAGCAGGCGGGTGGCGAGCAGCTCCTCGAGGTTCAGCCCGACCGGGCTGCCCTGGCCGGCGCCGTCGAGGCCCGTGCCCATCTCGATCGTGCCGTCGCTGCCGATCGCCATCGCTGATCCGGTTGCCGCCTCGGTAAGTCCGCGCCCTGGCTAACACGGGCGGGGGCCGGAGGATGCGGCCGAGGGCGCGCCCGTCCACAGGTTGCGGCGGGGCTGGGGATGAGGGGCGATGCGCGATCTCCCTCCCCCCTCTGCGGGGGAGGGAGAGCTTCGCGGGAACCTTACTTGCCGGCCTCGCCGCCGGTCGAGCCCTGCTCCTGCAGGGTCTTCGCCTTGTCCTCGGCGGCCGGGTCGGCCTTGGCCGGGGGCAGCTTGGCGGCGGGCTCCGACGGAGCCGCGGGCGCGGCCTCGGCCGGGGTGTTCTGGCTCGGGCCGCCGGCCGCCGGATCGGGCTTCGGCTCGGGCTCGTTGCGGTTGGGCGTCGCGGTGTTCGGCTTCGGGCTGCCCGGCGCCTTCTCCAGCACGGGCTCGGCCGTGTTCGTGTCGGCGGGCTTGGCCGGGCTGTCCTTGCCCTCGGAGGCCTTGCCGGCGGCCGGCTGGCTCGCGCTCGGCTTGGTCTCGGCGGGCTTCTCCGCCGGCTTGGCCTCTGGCTTGCCCTCCGCGGCCTTGCCCTCGGCGGGCTTGGCTTCGGCTGGCTTGGCCTCGGCCTTGTCGGCGGCGGGCAGCGGCTTCGGGCTGTCGGCGAGCGTGCGCAGGTAGGCGATCACGTTCGCGCGCTCCTGCGGCGAGGAGATGCCCGCGAAGGCCATCTTGGTGCCCTTGATGAAGCCCTTCGGGCTCGCCAGGAAGTGGTCGAGGTCCTCGTAGGTCCAGGCCCCGCCCTTCTCCTTCAGGCCGGCCGAGTACTCGAAGCCGCCGTGGCTGGCCTTCGGGCGCTCCACGATCTCCCAGAGGTCCGGGCCGACCTTGTTCGGGCCGCCCTTCTCGAAGCTGTGGCAGGCCTGGCAGGCCTTGGTGCCGCCCTGGCCCTTCTCGACGTTGGCGCTGGCGAGCCGCACGGCGACCGGTTCGACCTTGGCGGCCTCGGAGGGCGCACCGCTCTCCGGCTGCGGCTCGGGCAGCTCGTAGCCCGCCTTGCCGGCAGGTTTCGGGTGATAGATCAGCTCTGCGACGAAGCCGGATCCGACTGCGAACAACACGGCGCCCAAGACCGCACCGGCGACCTTGTTCAGCTCGAACGAATCCATGCTCACTCAACTCCGCTGGCGTGACGGGGCAGGACGCCGGACATTGGAAGATTTCGAGGGTGCCTTAGCCGCTCCGGGGCGATCTTGACAATGCCGGAACGCCGTCAAGCTTGCCCCCGGTGCGGATCTGTCTCATCCGCGCCCCGCAACGAGGCCCCGCCGGGGCGGCGAACCCCGCGAAATGACAACGCGGAAACCGCCTGTTAAGGCAGCGCCGCCCGACCACCCCGGTATCCTCCCGTGTCCGATCCCCTGGTGCTCATCCCCGCGCGGCTCGCCGCCACGCGCCTGCCGAACAAGCCGCTCGCCGACATCGCGGGCGAGCCGATGATCGTCCATGTCTGGCGTCGCGCCGTCGAGGCCGGGATCGGCCCCGTGGTGGTGGCGACCGACACGGCCGCGATCGCGGAGGCGATCCACGCGGTGGGCGGGCTCGCCGTGATGACCCGGGCCGACCACCCGTCGGGCTCCGACCGGCTCGCCGAGGCGCTGGAGCAGGTCGATCCGGCCGGCCACCACGACGTCGTGGTCAACGTGCAGGGTGACCTGCCGACGATCGACCCGGCGGCGATCGGCGCCGCGGTGGCCCCGCTCGCCGACCGCACGGTCGATATCGCCACGCTCTGTGCCGAGATCGAGCGCGCGGAGGAGGCGGACGACCCGAACGTGGTCAAGCTCGTCGGCCACCGGGTCGGCCCGCGGCGCCTGCGGGCCCTCTACTTCACCCGCGCCCGCGCGCCCTGGGGACAGGGTCCCCTCTTCCACCATATCGGCCTCTACGCCTACCGCCGCGCGGCGCTCGCCCGCTTCATGGCCCTCCCTCCGGGCGAGCTGGAGACCCGCGAGCGGCTGGAGCAGCTGCGCGCGCTGGAGGCCGGCATGCGCATCGACGCCGTCGTGGTGGACGACCTTCCGCTCGGCGTGGACACGCCCGCCGACCTCGAACGCGCCCGCGCCGTGATGGCCGGTCGCCGCCTGAACTGACGCCGCCGCGATGCCACGATGAACCAGACCATCTCCTACCAGGGCGAGCCCGGGGCCAACTCGCACATCATCTCGGCCGAGGCGTTCCCGGGCTGGACCTACCTGCCCTGCCCCACCTTCGAGGACGCCTTCGCGGCGGTGACGGAGGGCCGGGCCGCCCGCGCCATGATCCCGATCGAGAACTCGATCGCGGGGCGCGTCGCAGACATCCACCACCTGCTGCCGACCTCGCCGCTCAGCATCGTGGCCGAGCACTTCCTGCCGATCCACTTCCAGCTCATGGCGCTGCCGGGCGTGGCGCTGGAGGAGCTCCGGAGCGTGCACAGCCACATCCACGCGCTCGGGCAGTGCCGGCGCATCATCCGGCGCCTGGGGCTCGCGCCCGTGGTGGCGGGCGACACCGCGGGGGCCGCCCGACAGGTCGCCGAGGCCGGCGACCGCACGATGGCCGCGCTCGCGCCCGCGATGGCGGCGGGCGTCTACGGGCTCGACATCCTGGCACGCGACGTCGAGGACGAGGCCCACAACACCACCCGCTTCGTGGTCTTCGCGCCCGAGGCCGAGGTGGCGGAGAACGAGGGCGGGCCCTTCGTGACGAGCTTCATCTTCCGGGTGCGCAACATCCCGGCGGCCCTCTACAAGGCGCTCGGCGGCTTCGCCACGAACGGCGTCAACATGTCGAAGCTCGAGAGCTACATGGTCGAGGGGCAGTTCACCGCGACCCAGTTCTACGCCGAGGTGGACGGCCACCCCGACGACCCTGCGCTGGCCCGGGCGCTGGACGAACTCGACTACTTCTCGCGCGAGCTGAAGGTCGTCGGCACCTACCCGGCCCATCCCTTCCGCGAGGCGGCCCGGCCCCCGGCCGAGTAGGGGTCGGGCGGCGCGAGCCGAGGTCCCGCCGTGACGCGAACCGGATACGCCGCCCTCGCCGCCTCCGCCGTGCTGGCGCTGGCCTGCGTCGTCTGGCTCGTCCGGCCGGTGCCCGAGCCGGAGCGCGGGTCCGTGCCGACGCGGACCGCCCCGTCCGCCGCGGCTCAGGGCGGGGCGCCGAAGTCCGGCGCGCCGACGCTCTACTGCGAGTTCACCAACTTTGCCGACCGCACGCCGCTGGTCGGCTTCTACTTCCGCGTCGAGCCGGCCGGCTACGCGCTGGTGTTCCGGCGCGAGCAGGACGGCGCGCAGGAGGATTTCGGGCCTGAATCCGCGCCGCGCTGGAGCCTTGACCGCGCGGCCGACCCCGCCGTGCTCGGCGCCCCCGACGACGAGACACGGATCAACCTCTACGCCTACGATCCGGGCCGGCCGGGGCAGGTCTGGTTCGAGGCCGGCCTGCGCAGCGTCCGCTACCGAAACCTCGGCGGTCGCTGCCGCCACAGTGCGGCTTGACGATCCTTACGCAGCCGAGAACCGCCACGTCGTCGTGGCGGTGAAGCGCTCGCCCGGGCGCAGGACGCAGGAGGGGAAGCCCGGATGGTTCGGCGCGTCCGGAAACCCTTGCGTCTCGAAGCAGACGCCGTCGCCCGCGCGGTAGGTGCGGCCGGAGGGCCCGACCAGCGTGCCGTCCAGGGTGTTGCCGGTGTAGAGCTGCAATCCCGGCAGCGTGGTCGCTACCGCGAGCAGGCGCCCGCTCGCCGGATCGTGGCAGGTCGCGGCCGGCCGCAGGGTTCCGGCCTCGCCCCGCAGCACGAAGCAGTGGTCGTAGCCCTTGCCCCGCACGATCTGCGGGTCGCCCGCGCGGATCCGGGCGCCGAGGGCTTCGGGCGCGCGGAAATCGAGGGGCGTGCCGGCGACCGCCCGGACCTCGCCCGTGGGGATGCCGGTCGCGTCGATCGGCAGGAAGGCGTCGGCCTCGACCGCGACGGCGTGGCCGAGCACGTCGCCCGCCCCCTCCCCGGCGAGGTTGAAGTAGCTGTGGTTCGTCAGGTTCAGCACGGTCGGGCGGTCGGTCCGGGCGGCGTAGTCGATCCGCACCAGCCCGTCCTCGGGCAGGCTGTAGGCGACCTCCACGTCGAGCGTGCCGGGGAATCCCATCTCGCCGTCCGGCGAGCGGCGCGCCAGGACGAGGCGGTCGGCCTCCGCCGCGGTCGCGCGCCAGGGCCGGTGGGCGAAGCCCTCCGGGCCGCCGTGCAGGGTGTTGGGCGGCTCGTTGACGGGCAGGTGATAGGTGTGTCCGTCGAGGTCGAAGCGGCCGTTCGCGATCCGGTTGGCGAAGCGGCCGGCCACCGCCCCGAAATGCGGGCTCAGGCGCTCGTAGCCGGCGAGCGTGTCGAGCCCGAGCACCACGTTGGCGCGCCGCCCCACCCGGTCCGGCACCTCCAGCCGGGTGACGACCGCGCCGTAATCGATCACCTGCAGCCGCAGGGGGCCGCGCTCCAGCGTGTAGCGGGTGACGGGCTCGCCGTCCCTGGTCCGCCCGAAGCCCTCGCCCGCCATCGCCGTCCCCGCTCCACCGCCCGCGCCTCGCCGGGACGATCCCCGACCCCGGAGCGTCGTCCTGGATACGGGATCCGGGCCGATGCTCCCAGCCTCTTGATTCTGCATCCTCTTTTCCGAAAGCCGGAAGCCAGCTTTCGGGACGATGCTTTGGGGCGCGGGCATGCCCGGCCACGCGGGCCGGTCCCGACAGGTCGCCGCGAAGCGCGAATCCCCGCTCCCCGCACGGCGAGGAGCGGGGATGGCGCGGCGCAGGGCCTCTCACGAAACGCCCGCTGCACCGTCGCGTGCAGGGGGAGGGCTCCCGGTGATCGGGCGTCGTGAGGTGCTCCTAGTGCCGGAAGTGGCGGACGCCCGTGAACACCATTGCCAGCCCGGCCGCGTCGGCCGCCGCGATCACCTCGGCGTCGCGCATCGAGCCGCCCGGCTGGATCACCGCGGTGGCGCCGGCCTCGGCGGCCGCCAGGAGGCCGTCCGCGAAGGGGAAGAAGGCGTCGGAGGCCACCACCGCGCCCTTGGCGAGGCTCTCGGTGAGCCCCAGGCGCTCGGCGCCCTCCTGCGCCTTCCAGGCGGCGATGCGCGAGGAATCGACCCGCGACATCTGCCCGGCCCCGATGCCGACCGTGGCGCCGCCGCGGGCGTAGACGATCGCGTTCGACTTGACGTGCTTGGCGACCCGGTAGGCGAAGCGCAGGTCGGCGTACTCGGCCTCGCTCGGCTGGCGCTTGGTCACGACGTTCAGGGCCATATCGTCCACGACCGCGCTGTCCCGGCCCTGGATCAGCAGGCCGCCGGACAGCGTGCGGACGGTCTCGCCGGCCGCGCGCGGGTCGGGCAGGCCGTCGGCGAGCAGCAGGCGCAGGTTCTTCTTGGCGCCGACGATGGCGCGGGCCTCCTCGGTCGCGTCCGGCGCGATGATCACCTCGGTGAAGATCTCGACGATCTTGCGCGCGGCCTCGGCGTCCAACGTCCGGTTCAGCGCCACGATGCCGCCGAAGGCCGAGGTCGGGTCGCAGGCGAGCGCCCGCTCGTAGGCCTGGAGCAGGTCCGCCCCCTCGGCGACGCCGCAGGGGTTGGCGTGCTTGATGATCGCCACCGCCGCGGTGCGGGCCGGATCGAACTCGGCGACGCACTCGTAGGCGGCGTCGGTGTCGTTGAAGTTGTTGAAGGAGAGTTCCTTGCCCTGGAGCTGGCGCGCGGTGGCGACGCCCGCCCGCGGCGTGCCGGGCGCCCGGTAGAAGGCGGCGCTCTGGTGCGGGTTCTCGCCGTAGCGGAGCGTCTGGCCGAGGCTGCCGCCGACCGCCCGGAACGGGGCCGGGCCCGCCGCCTCGACGTGCTGGACGAGCCAGTTCGCGATGGCCGCGTCGTAGGCGGCGGTGCGGGCGTAGGCCTTCTGGGCGAGGCTGCGGCGCAGCGCGGTGGAGAGGGAGCCGCCGCCGGCCTCGAGCGCCGCCAGCACCGCCGCGTAGTCCGAGACGTCCGTGACCACTGCCACGTCGCCGTGGTTCTTGGCGGCCGCGCGGATCATCGCCGGGCCGCCGATGTCGATGTTCTCGACGCAGTCGTCGTAGGGTCTGCCGGCCGCGATCGTCGCCTCGAAGGGATAGAGGTTGACCACCAGCAGGTCGATCGCCCCGATGCCGTGGGCGGCCAGCGCCGCCTGGTGCTCGGGGTTGTCGCGGATGGCGAGGAGGCCCCCGTGCACCGCCGGGTGCAGGGTCTTGACGCGGCCGTCCATCATCTCGGGGAAGCCCGTGAGGTCGGCGACCTCGCGCACCGGCAGGCCGGCCTCGGTGAGAGCGCGGTGGGTGCCGCCGGTCGAGACAAGCTCGATGCCGCGCGCGTGGAGCGCGCGGGCGAAATCCACGAGCCCGGTCTTGTCCGAGACGGAGAGGAGCGCGCGGGCAACCCGCACCTGATCATGCGACATGGCGAACGTCTTGGTCGTCGGTGGCGATTTCCCGGGCCGGTAGCACGGAACGGACCGGGCCGGCCAGGGAGCCTCGCGACGATCCCGCCCCGCGCTCAGCGCTTCCGGTAGACGAACACGTCCTGGTGCCCGTCGAGCTGCATCGCCCGGTAGGAGAGTGGCTCCAGGTCGGGGGCCGCCTCGGCGACCAGCGCCTCGACGGCGGCGCGGCTGAACCAGGTCAGGCCGTAATCGGCCGTGTAGTAGGGGTAGCGGGCGTAGTAGTAGCCCTCGCGCGCCAGGGCGGCGAGCACCGCCGGCTTGTCGAGCCAGAACTGCTCGTAGCGCTCCGCCTGCTCGGCCGAGCCCTGGCCGTGGATGGTGAAGACCACGATCCCGCCGGGCTTGAGGGCGCGTGCCACGTCGGCGAGGTTGGCGTGCACGACGGCGCGCGGCAGGTGGGTGTAGACCGAGAGCAGGTAGACGAGGTCGTAGGTGTCCGACGGTTTCGGGTGGGCCCGCTCCATCACCGGCACCTGCGCGGCGCCGAATTCGGAGGCGGTGAAGCGGGCGCCCTCCTCGATCATGTCGCAGACCGCGATGCGCTCGCCCGGAAGGCGGCGGGAGAGCCGGCGCACGATGCGGCCGTAGCCGCAGCCGATCTCCAGCGCCCGACCGATCGTGTCCCAGTCGCGCCCGGCCTCGCGGACGGCCGCCTCCAGGATGTCGACGAACTGCTCGGCGCCCGCCATGTAGCTCGCGACCTTGTCGGGGGCGGTCGAGGTCAGCATGAAGTCGTTGTAGTGGGCCCGCCCGATCCCGGCGACCGGGCGCGCGCCGAGGCGCGAGCCCAGCGCGAAGCGGGCCTTGCGCCCGACGCCGTAGAGGGCGGGCGAGCGCTTGATCACGTCCAGCATCGCGGGCGGGATCAGCCGGGTCGAGAGAGAGGGCACGGGCGGGGCTCCGCTGGACAGGTGCCCCACGATGCCGCCGCAACCGTGCGTCCACAACGATTTACGCGCGGCAAGCCTAACGGAGCTTTGCGACGCCGGAGCGCGCGTCAGCCCCGGCCCGGGGCGGCGGCCAGGCGGCGGAAGGACCAGTGCACCTCGCTGCCCTCGCCGTCGATGCCGAGCCGCAGGTGCAGGACGATCTGGTCGGTGCGCCGCGCGCCCGAGAGGCCCGCGAAGTAGACGCTCTCCTCGATCGCGACCGCGCCGCCCTCGGCGGAGAAGCGCCAGACCTCGCCCAAGGGCGAGGCTAGCTCCAGCTCCGCGCCGGCGCCGCGCACCGCGATCGCCGGGTGCAGGTGGAAGCGCACCGCGACCGCGTGCTCGCGGGGCCGCGCCCGGCCGGCCCCGCGGCCGGCCCGCCGGAAGGCGTCGGTGCCGTCGAGCCGCGCCCCGTCCGGGGCCAGCACCCAGCGCCGCTCGTGCACGAGGCCGAGATCCGGCGCGTAGCCGTCGTGGCGGGCGGCGAGCACGAGGCCGTCGGCCGTCTCGGTCCGCTCGGAGCGCACGTCGCGGGGACCGCGCAGCACCACCGGCCCGAGCCGGCGCACCAGCCAGGCGGCGGCCGCCCGCTCGCCCCACCACCCGCCCGAGCCGAGGAAGCGGCAGGAGGAGGCGTCGTCGATGCAGGCGGTGGAGTGGGCCGCGGTCGAGCGCGCGACCCGGCGCAGGTCCCCCCCGCTCTCCGGCAGGCCGCAATTGATCACGATGCGCTGGGGCCCGCTCGACATCTCGAAGGAGAGGCAGCCCGCCCCGGCATTGCGCGAGTCGAGCAGCGGCGGGCTCGCGCCCACGTCGGCCACCACCACGACCCGCCCGGCCTCGAGCCGCTCGTAGCCGGAATTCGGCGCGTGCATGAGCGGGCGGGCCAGCGCCCCGTCGTAGACGAGCAGCGTGGCGAGCTGGTCGGCGGCGGTCGCCCCCATGCCGTTGAAGTGGCTGAGCGAGGCGTCGGCGTGGCGCAGCAGCCGGAGCAGCGGCAGCATCCGGTCGATCGCCCGGATGAGCGCGCCCGGCGGCTCGACGTTGCGGCTGAGATAGCTCTGGCGCAGCGGCAGCAGGTCGAGCAGCAACTCCATGGCGAAGCGCGGGTCGCGGGAGCGGTGGCCGCCATCGGCCATCACCTGGCGGTCGAGCTCGCGCGACAGGACCCGGGTGGCCCGCCGCAGGATGGGCTGGATGCCCTCGCAGCACAGGCCCGCGTAGCAGAGCGCGACCGCGGCGTTGAGCTGCCATTGCGGCGGCACCCCGCGGCGCAGGTCCCGCTCCAGCTGCTGCGCGTTGCGGGCGATCGCCTTGAGGAAGGCCTGATAGAAGCCGTGGTCGGCCCCCTCCAGCACCAGCGGCGACTGACACAGGAAGGAGATCAGCCGCCGCGCCGCGACCGGGGTGCGCCGGGCGAGCGCCGGGTCGCCGCGCCCAGCCATGAAATCGGCCACGAACGCCCGGGCGTTGGCGCGGGCGAGCGCGGTGTCGGCGGCGCGCAGGTGGCGCAGCCAGCCGAAGCCGTACAGGACCTCGGCCCAGGCCTCGGACGGGGGTGCGTAGTCGAAGGGCGAGCCGCCGCTCGCGGCCAGCGACCGGCCCGCGAAGACGAAGAGCCCGGCATAGATGTCGTCCGCGAAGGTGGCGTCGGCGGTGCGCAGGTCGTGCGGCGCGATCACGAGCCCGCTCACCCGCACCCGGGCCAGGATGTCGGGCGGCGCGGAGAGCCGCGCGGCGGCCGCGCGCGCGAGGCCCGCCGCCTCGCGCCCGAGCAGCCGGTAGAATCGCCAGCGGTCAGGCCCCCGGGCCGAGTCCCACCAAGCCGCACCCCAAGCCACGCGTTCTCCTCGGACCCGGGGCGCGAGCGCCCGGCCTGTCAGTCGGTCAGGCTAGAACCGGCCTCTTAACCATCGGTTCACGCTGTGTCATGGCCAACCTCGGCCAACCTCGGCCAATCTCGGTCAACCGCACGGGGACGGACCGAACCTATTCGGCGGCCGCGACCGCGGCGTCCCGCACGCGGATCCGCGCCAGGGCGTCGCCGGCCAGACGCGCCAGGCGCTCGACGCGGCCGACCGTGACCGCGTCGAGGAACACGAAGGCGCACCAGTAGGCGCCGAGGGCGGCCACCGGCTCCGGCTCGCCGATCGGGGCCATGACGAGGCTGCGGATCGAGGTGCGCCGATAGGGCGCGACCGGGACCCGCGGATCGAGGGCGACGTCCGGGATCACCGCCGTCGCGCCGTTCAGCATCGCCCAGCCGGACACGCAGCCGTCGAGTGCGAAGCGCCGGTTCTTCCAGAGCGGTTCGACGGCGTTCTCGGCGACGTAGTGGCAGAAGCCGCCATCCCGCAGGATGACCGCGACGCCGTCGCAGCCGATCGCCGCGCGCGTGCACGCGCTCAGGGCGCTCACGATGTCGTCGAGCGAGCGGGCCGCCGCGAGACGCTCGCCCACGTGATCCAGGCGGGGGTCCGGCCGGTCCGGTTGATGGAGCATGGCGCCCTCGGTAGGCCCCGGGTGCCTCCCCGTCCAGGCGCCCGGGGGGCGGGCCCCCATGCGCCTAGCCCGGCCCGAGCGCCGCCGCGAAGGCCCGCAGGTTCTGGCGCATCATCGCCAGATAGGTCGGGGCCGGGCCGTCCGGACCGGAGAGCGAGTCGGAATAGACCCGGCCGCCGATGCGGGCCCCGCTCTCGCGGGCGATCTGCTGCATCAGGCGGGGGTCGGCGATCGTCTCCAGGAACACGGCCGGGACCTTGTCGCGGCGGATCTGGCGGATGATCCGCCCGACATCCTTCGGGCTCGCCTCGCTCGCGGTCGAGACGCCCTGCGGCGCGATGAAGGTCAGCCCGTAGGCCGCGCTGAAATAGCCGAACGAGGCGTGCGTGGTGATGACCCGCCGGTGCTCGGGCGGGATCGCCGCGATGGCGGCGCGGATGTCGCCCTCCAGGCGGTCGAGCTCGGCGAGGTAGGCGCCCGCCCGGCGCGCGTAGTCCTCCGCGTTGGCCGGATCGGCCTTGGCGAGGCCGTCGCGGATGTTGGCGACGTAGACCCGCACGTTCGCCACGCTCTGCCACGCGTGCGGGTCGAACGCCGCTCCGGGAGCGGACCCGGAACCCGGCCCGTGATCCTGCCCGTGATCGTGCCCGCCGTGATCGTGTTCGGGGTCGCCCGCGATGGTGTTCACGCCGGCGGAGGCGACGACGACCGGCGCCTTCGCTCCCGAGGCCCGGACCAGCCGGTCGATCCAGCCCTCGAAGCCGAGGCCGTTCACCACGATGATCCGCGCCTGCGCGAGGGTGCGCGAGTCGGCGGGCGAGGGGTTGTAGCTGTGCGCGTCGGCGTCCGGCCCGACGAGGCTCGTCACCGCGACGTCCGGGCCGCCGACCGCGCGGACGAGGTCGGCCAGGATCGAGAAGGTCGCCACCGCCCGCAGCGGCTCGGCCGCGGCCGGCAGCGTGCCGCAGAGGAGCGCCAGCCCGAGCAGGGCCGCCCGCGCCATCCCCCGAGTTCTCCGCATCCCCGAACCTCCCGCCGCACGCCTCGGGCGCCAGTAATGTAACAGTGTTGCATGCACAAGCGGGAGACGGGCCGGGCGCAAGGACGCTCCCGCCCGATCGCGCACGATCGCGCACATGAACGCGATGTCATGGTCCGGACAGGACGGCGCCATGAGAGCTGCGCCATTCTGGCACGCGGCGTCCCTGCCGACGCGAACGATGGAGAGATGCATGACCCGAAGCGTGATTCAGGGTGTCCTCCTGGCGGGCGTCGCCGCCCTCGGCCTCGCGGGCGCGGCCGCCGCGCGGGACGCGCGGCCCGACCCGTTCGGCCCGCGCGGCGAGGGCCGGGACGGCGGACGCTGGAGCGCCTTCTCGAAGGAGGATCGCGCCGCCTTCGCGGACGCGCGCATCGCCGCGCTGCACGCGGGGCTGCGCCTGACGCCCGACCAGGAGAAGCTGTGGCCGCCGGTGGAGACGGCGATGCGCGACCTCTCGCGCCTGAAGCAGGACCAGCGCGAGGCGCGGGCCGAGCGCGGCCGGATGATCGACGACGCGCCGGGCGCGCTGCGCGCCATGGCGGACGCGGCGAGCGCCCGGGCCGAGGCCCTGCGCAAGCTCGCCGACGCCTCAGGCCCGCTCTACGCCACCCTCGACCAGGACCAGCGGCGCCGCGCCCTGGTGCTGGCCCGGCCGATGCGCCCGCACCACGGCCACGGCTGGCACCGGCACGGGGGTCCGCGCGGCGAGCGGGACTGAGCCGCAACCCTCGCCCTTGATCCCGGGGGCGGGGGGCTGCAAACGCGGCGGAGGACGGGGGCTCCGACCCCCGCGGATCCCGGACCTCTGCCATGGCGCGCCTGAAGGGCGACACGATCCCGCTCCTCGCCCGCCTCTGGCGCGAGTGGCTCTCCCCCCACCGCGGCACCCTCGCGGTCGTGCTGGTGCTGATCGCGGTGGTGGGCGCGGCGACCGGCCTCTACCCGGCGCTGATCAAGGCGGCCTTCGACGCCTTCGACCACAAGGACCCCTCCGCCCTGACCTACGGGCCGGTCGTGGTGATCGCCGTGACGGCCGTTCGCGGCTTCGCGCTGCTCGGCCAGACCGTGCTGACGAACCGCGTCGTCACCCGGGTCGAGGCCGACATGCAGGCCGCCCTCTACGGCCACCTGATCGAGGCGGACCTCGCCCAACTCGGGCGCGAGAGCCCGGCGGCCTTCACGCAGCGCTTCACGACCGACTTCGCCTTCATCAAGGAGGCGCTGACCCGGATCTCCACCGTGCTGCTGCGCGACGTGGCGATGCTGGTGGGGCTCGTCGCGGCCCTCGTCTGGATGGATCCGGTCCTGACGCTGGTGGCCGCCGTCACCGTGCCGTTCGTGGCGGGCCCGATCGGGCGGGTCGGCAAGAAGCTCCGGCGGGTCTCGACCACGACCCAAGAGCAGATGGGCGCGACCGCGAGCCTGATCTCGGAGAGCCTCGCGGGCGTGCGCGTCGCCAAGACCTACGGCATGGAGGGCTACCTCAAGGCGCGGGCGGCCGCCGCCCTCGACGAGGTGCGCCGCCTCAAGATGAAGGCCGCCAACGCGCGCGGGCGCCTCGACCCGCTGCTCGAGATCGGCGGCGGCCTCGCGGTGGCGGGCGTTCTGGCGCTCGTCGGCCAGCGGGTGATGTCGGGCGAGCGCACGGTCGGGGACTTCACCGGCTACGTCGCCGCGCTGCTGCTGGCCGCCCAGCCGGCCCGCGCGCTCGGCACCCTCAACGCGATCCTGCAGGAGGCGGCCGCCGCCCTGCGGCGCTACTTCGACATCCTCGACGAGGCCCCGACCATCCGCGAGGCGCCGGGTGCGCCGGCGCTGGCGGTGGGGGCGGGGGCGATCCGCTTCGCGGGCTTGCGCTTCCGCTACCGCCCCGATGCGCCGGCACTGGAGGGCATCGACCTCGACGTCCCCGCGGGCTCGACCACGGCGCTCGTCGGGCGCTCGGGCTCGGGCAAGTCCTCGCTCCTCAACCTCGTGCCGCGCCTCTACGACCCGACAGAGGGCCGCGTCATCATCGACGGCCAGGACGTGCGGGGCGTGACGCTGGCCTCGCTGCGCGCCGCGGTCGCGGTTGTCTCGCAGGAGGTGACGCTGTTCGACGACACGGTGGCGGCCAATATCGGCTTCGGCCGGGCGGGCGCGAGCCCGGCCGAGATCGAGGCGGCGGCCCGCGCGGCGGCCGCGCACGACTTCGTGGCCCGCCTGCCCGAGGGCTACGGGTTCCGCGTCGGCCCCGCCGGGCAGCGCCTGTCGGGGGGCGAGCGCCAGCGCATCGCGCTCGCCCGCGCCTTCCTGAAGGACGCGCCGATCCTGCTCCTCGACGAGGCGACCTCGGCGCTGGACGCCGAGAGCGAGCGCCTCGTGCAGGCGGCGCTGACGCGGCTGATGCAGGGCCGCACCACCCTCGTCATCGCCCACCGGCTCTCGACCATCCGGCAGGCCGACCGGATCGTGGTGTTGGAAGCCGGCCGCGTCGTCGAGACCGGGCGCCACGACGACCTGCTGGCCGCGCAGGGGGCCTACGCC
>NZ_LSIX01000081.1:0-10057 GCF_001556475.1 Methylobacterium sp. CCH5-D2
TGGCCGAGGAGGGGGGCGCTCGTCATCGCGCGGGACCATAGGGAGGGCGGGCACCGGCCGCAACGGCCGGGAGGCCGCGCTACTCCGCCTTCGAGACGCGGCTGTCCGCCGACTGGTTCCGCAGGGCCGCGCTCACCGGCACGAGGCGCAGGCCGCGGGCCTCGAGGTCGCGTGTCCAGCGGGCGATGCGCTCGATCGTGACGGGCAGGGCGCTGGCCGAGGCCAGCACGAAGCCCTTGGCGCGGGCCTGCGCCTCGAGCCGGGCCAGCTCGCGGTCGATCGCATCGGGCCGCGCTACCGCGTCGAGGACGATGTCGGCCCGCGCGAGCGGCGCCCGCGCCTTCTGGGCGAGTCCCGGCGCGACCGGGCGGGCGCCGGTGCCGTCGTCCACGAAGCCGAGGCCGCGGGCGCCGATCTCGCGCAGCACCGGCTCGAAGGCGGCGGCGTCGCCCATCAGCTTGGCGCCCATGAAGTTCACCACGCCGACATAGCCGGCGAACCGGCTCATCGCCCAGGCGAGGCGGTCGGCGTTCTCGGCGCCCTTGAGGGCGGTGAGCAGGGTCTGGGGGCCGGGATCGCTGTCGGGATAGTCGAAGGGCTCCATCGGGGCCTGCAGCAGCACCTCGTGCCCGGCCGCACGGGCGCGGGCGGCGGCGCGCTCGACCTCGCCGCCGTAGGGCGCGAAGGCGAGGCTGACGGCGGGCGGCAGCTTGGTGATGGCGGCGGCCGTCGCCGCCTGGCCGATGCCGAGACCCGTGACGAGGATCGCGATGCGGGGCCCCTGGCCCGGCTCCTCGGGCCGCGCGTAGACGTCGAGGGCGCGAAGCCGCCCCTCGCCGAGCTTCGGCAAGGCGCCGTGCCGCCCGCGGTCGGTGAGGCGCGGATCGGGCGCGGGCGCGAGCTGGGCGACGGGCGCGGGCACGCGGATCACCACCGCCTCGCTCGGCGCCCCCGTGCCGCTCGGCCGAACCACGGTGACGCCCGAGGCCGATTCGACCTCCTCGGCGCTCCGCTGCGCCCGCGGCGGTGGGGTGTCCGGCTCCGGTGCGAGCGCAGCGGCCGGAGCTTGCGCCACCTGCGGGGCGGGAGCCGGCTCGCGCAGGGTGATCGCCACGGTGACCCTCGGCTCACCCCCCTGCGGGTCGCCGAAGGCGACGAGCGCGCCCGCGCCGAGCGCCAATACCGCCGCGCCGCCGCCGAGGACCGTGCGCGCCCTGAGCGGCCCGCGCAGCCGGGCGCGGATCCGCTCGGCCCGGCTCTTCGGCTCGGCCATCCCGAGGGGACGCGTCAGGATATCGTCGGAGGTCTCGCTCACCGGCGTCTCGACAGGGGCCGCGCCGACTCCGCGAGGCGCGGGCGGGCTACCCCCGTATTGCCGGCCCGCAGGGTTAATTTTCTCTCAACGCGTCGACCCGAGCATGCGTGTCGATCGAGGGGGCACCGCGGGGCGTCGGCCCGAAGCGCGCCGCATCTCCCGCCCCCGCGGAGGTTACCGGAGTCACACAACGCGTTCCGGTACCCTCCGCGCTCTCCCTCCCCCCTCTGCGGGGGAGGGAGAGCGCGCGACGACGAAAAAACCCCGCCCGGCTCGCGCCGGACGGGGCTCCTCGTCTTACCCGATCCCGCCGATCAGTTCGGCAGGCTCGGCTTCTGGGTGTTCGACGCGCCCTTCTGGATGCCGTGCAGGAAATCGATCGCCGCGGTGAGCTGCTTGTCCTTGGCCGGGTCCGGCGGGACATAGGCGGAGGATCCGCCGCGCTCCTCGGTATCCTTCTGCTTGAGGTGGCCCTTCAGGCCGGCCTCGCCCTTGGTCTCGTCCTTGCCCTTCAGCTCGTCCGGCACGTCCTGCAGCACCTCGGTGTCGGGCTCGATGCCCTTCGCCTGGATGGAGCGTCCGGACGGGGTGTAGTAGCGCGCCGTGGTGAGACGGAGCGCGCCCGAGCCGCCGAGCGGGATGATCGACTGCACCGAGCCCTTGCCGAAGGAGCGCGTGCCGAGGATCGTCGCGCGCTTGTGATCCTGCAGGGCGCCGGCCACGATCTCGGAGGCCGAGGCCGAGCCGCCGTTGACCAGCACCACCACCGGCTTGCCCTTGGTGATGTCGCCGGCCTTGGCCGAGAAGCGCTGCGTCTCGTCCGGGTTGCGCCCGCGGGTCGAGACGATCTCGCCGCGGTCGAGGAAGGCGTCGGAGACCAGCACGGCCTGGTCGAGCAGGCCGCCCGGGTTGTTGCGCAGATCGATCACGTAGCCCTTGAGCTTGTCGTTGCCGATCTCGCCGGAGAGCTTGTCCACGGCGGTGCGCAGGCCGTCGAAGGTCTGCTCGTTGAACTGGGTCAGGCGGACGTAGCCGACGTCCCCGCCCTCGACGCGCGAGCGCACCGGGCGGATCTTGATCACGTCGCGGGTCAGCGTGACCTCGATCGGGTCCTTCGCCTCCTTGCGGCTGATCTTCAGCTTGACGGCGGAGTTCACGGGCCCGCGCATCTTGTCGACGGCCTGGTTCAGGGTGAGGCCCTGGACCTGATCCTCGTCGATCTGGGTGATCACGTCGTTGGCCAGCAGACCCGCCTTCGAGGCCGGGGTGTCGTCGATCGGGGTGACGACCTTGATCAGGCCGTCCTCCATCGTGACCTCGATGCCCAGCCCGCCGAACTCGCCGCGGGTCGTGGTCTGCATGTCGCGGAACGCCTTGGCGTCCATGTAGCTCGAGTGCGGGTCGAGCGAGGTCAGCATGCCGTTGACGGCCGCCTCGATCATCTTCGACTCCTCGGGCTTCTCGACGTAGTCGGTCCGCACCTTCTCGAACACGTCGCCGAACAGGCTGAGCTGGCGATAGGTCTCGGCGGAGGCTGCGACGGCGCGCGGGCCCGACAGGAAGTCGGTCTGGGTCGCGACCATCGATGTCCCGGCGCCCAGGAACGCGCCGAGCATGATGAGGGAAGTCTTGCGCATTAGCCGCGAACCTTCTCGCTTGGGCTCTTCGCCCACCAGGGCTCCGGGTCGATGGAGCCCCCGTCCTTCTTGAACTCGACGTACAGAACCGGATCGGTCCGGTCAGTTGCCGCCTGGGCCACGCTTCCCTCGCCCATGCTGCCCACCGGCTCTCCTGCGAGCACGAACTGGCCGACCTCGACGCCGATCTGATCCATCCCCGCGAGCAAGAGATAGTAGCCATCGCCCGCGTTGATGATCAAGAGACGCCCGTAGGACCGGAAGGGTCCCGCGAAGGCCACCCAGCCGTCCGCCGGAGAGGCGACGACAGCCTTCGCGCGGGTCGAGAGCGATATGCCGCGCGTCAACCCGCCGTTGCCGTCGGGCTGGTTGAAGCCGCGCACGAGGCGGCCCACGACGGGCCGCGGGATATCGCCGCGGGCATCCACGAACTTCACCTTCGGGGCGAGCCGGGCGGGATCGCGGAAGCCGGCCGCGGCGAAGCGCTCCTGCGTGGCGCGCGCCTCGCGCTCCTCGGCGGCCTTGGCCGCGTCGGCCGCGCGCCGGGCGGCGGCGACCTCGGATTCCACCCGGTCGAGCAGGTCCTTCAGGCTGCGGGCCTGGTTGCCGAGTTCGGCCGCGCGCGCGCGCTCCGCGGCGACGCTGGTCTCCAGCTCGGCCTGACGGGTCCGCCGGGCCGCGACCAGCGTGTCGAGACGCAGACGCTCGCGAGCCCAGCCGGCGAGGTCGTTCTGCAGGGCCTGCTTGTCGGAGGCGATGAGGCCGCGCAGGCGCACGAGCTCCGTGAGGTCGCCCGCCAGCGTATCGACCTCGCCGCGCAGCTCCGGCACCACGGCGCCGAGCAGCATCGAGGTGCGGATCACCCGGAGCATGTCCTCGGGGTTGACCAGCACGGCCGGCGGCGGGCGCCGGCCCATGCGCTGGAGGGCCGCCAGGATCTCCGCGATGACGCCGCGCCGCGCGTCGAGCGAGCGGCGGATCGCCGCCTCGCTGTCGCCGAGCGTCCTGAGACGCTCCTCCAGCCGGTTCATCCGGTCCTCGGTGGCCTGCGCCTGCCGTCCGGCATCGAGGAGCGCCGCGTTCAACTTCGCGCGATCGCGCCCGATCTCGCTGATCTCGGCCTCGGCCTGGGCGCGGGCACTGCCGCTGGCGGCAAGCGCCTCCTCGATCCGTTTGAGGTTCTCGGCGCGACCGTCGCGCTCCGCCTCGGCCTTGCGGATGCGGTCCGGGTCGGCGGCGCCCTTGGTCTCGCCCTTCGCTTCCTGGGCCCGGGCGCGCTCGGGCGCTGCCGCAAGGACGACCAGAAACGTGAGGGAGAGGGCGCGGAGAGCGGGCGTCATGCGGCGATGGGGCCCTCAGGCGCCGACGTCGCCGCGATGGTAGGGATGCCCGGCGAGGATCGTCATGGAGCGGTAGATCTGTTCGAGGACGAGCACGCGCACGAGTCCGTGGGGGAGGGTGGCGGCCCCGAAGGAGAGGATCAGCTCGGCCCGCGTCCGAATTGAGGCATCGTGGCCGTCCGCGCCGCCGATCACGATCGTCAACGCCGGCCGTCCCGCGTCGCGCCAGGAGCCGATCCGCTCGGCGATGCGCTCGCTCGCGAGATCGGAGCGCCCGCGCTCGTCGTAGGCGACGAGAACGCCGCTCGGCGGCAGGTGGGCGAGAAGGCCTTGCGCCTCCTCGGCGCAGCGGTCGGTGGCGCGCCGCGCCCGGCTCTCGGGGATTTCCAAGATGTCGCAGGCCGGCACGCCGAGCCCGCGCCCGACCTGGGCGGCGCGCTCGCGGTAGCGATCGGCCAGATCCCGCTCGGGCCCAGCCTTCAGCCGCCCGACCGCCGCGACAAGGAGGCGCACGGGATGGCGTCAGCCGGCGAGCGCCTGGCCCGCCGGGCGGTCGGCGCCCCACATCTTCTCGAGGTTGTAGAAGCCGCGGACCTCGGGGCGGAAGATGTGCACCAGCACGTCGCCCGCATCGATCAGCACCCAGTCGCAGGCCGGCAGGCCCTCGACCCGGGCGTTGCCGAAGCCCTTCGCCTTCATCTCCTGCAGGATCTTGTCGGCGATCGAGCCGACATGGCGCTGCGAGCGGCCGGACGCGATGATCATGGTGTCGGCAAGGGAGGTCTTGCCGGCGAGATCGATGGCGATCGTCTCCTCGGCCTTCATCTCCTCGAGGCACCCGAGCGCGAGCGTCCTCAGATCGTCGATCCGCTCCAGCGCGGCGGTCTCGGGCTGCTGCGCCCCGTTGTGGCTCGTCTCGGACAGCGTCACGATTCCTGATAACTACGTTCGGTCCCGCCGGAGCGGTAGGCTTCAGAAGGTGGAGGGTTCGGAAGCCGATTGCAATACGCCGTTCGGGCGCCGGGCGCCACCGCGGATCTCTGCGCGGATCTGCGTTGACGACAGCGTGGAGCGCGGCCCGTGCAGGAAGATCCAGGCCGGCGGTGCGCGCAGCGGCAGCGTCCGGGCCTCGGCTTCGGGGACACGGTTCCGGGCGAAGAGCCGCGCGGCGCGGGAGGCGGGTGCCGTGAGCGTGAAGCCCGGGCGGTCCACGATGGCGATGGGCATCGTCGCGGCGATCTCGCGAAAGCCCTTCCAGCGGTGGAAGCTCGTCAGCGAATCGGCGCCCATGATCCAGACGAAGTGCACGCCGGGCCTGCGTCGTGCGAGATAGCGCAGGGTCTGCCGCGTGTAGCGCGCGCGGATCCTCGCCTCGAAGCCCGTGACCGCGATGCGCGGATGGTCGGCGACGCGTTCGGCCTCCGCGCAGCGCCGCTCCAGCGGCGCCAGCACGCGCGCGTCCTTGAGCGGGTTGCCGGGCGTGGCAAGCCACCAGACCCGGTCGAGCCCGAGTCGCCGCAGCGCGGTCAGCGTGACGTGCCGGTGCCCGAGATGGGCCGGGTTGAACGAGCCGCCGTAGAGCCCGATCCGCATCCCCGGTGCGGAGGGCGGCAGGACCAGCCGCACGGCCCCGTCAGACGGGCCGCGTCTGGCCGTTCCCGTGGACCCGGTACTTGAAGGTGGTCAGCTGCTCGACGCCGACCGGCCCGCGGGCGTGCATGCGGCCCGTGGCGATGCCGATCTCGGCGCCGAAACCGAATTCGCCCCCGTCCGCGAACTGGGTCGAGGCGTTGTGGGTGACGATGGCCGAATCGACCTCGGCGAGGAAGCGGGCGGCGGCCTCCGCATTGGCCGTGATGATCGCGTCGGTGTGGTGCGAGCCGTTGGTCTCGATGTGGTCGATCGCCGCGTCGAGCCCATCGACCACCCGGGCCGAGATCACCGCGTCGAGATATTCGGTGCGCCAGTCGGCCTCGCTGGCCGCGCTCACCCGCGCGTCGACCGCCTGGACGGCCGCGTCGCCGCGCACGGCGCAGCCCGCGTCGAGCAGCGCGGTGACGAGCGGCGCCAGATGGGTCTCGGCGCAGGCCTGATCGACCAGCAGCGTCTCGGCGGCGCCGCATATGCCGGTGCGGCGCATCTTGCTGTTGAGGAGAACGGTGCGGGCCATGTCGAGGTCGGCCTGCCCGTGCACGTAGACATGGCAGATGCCGTCGAGATGGGCGAAGACCGGCACGCGGGCCTCGCTCTGCACCCGCTCGACGAGGCCGCGCCCGCCGCGGGGCACGATCACGTCGACGCAGCCGTTCAGGCCCGCGAGCATGGCGCCGACCGCCGCGCGGTCGCGGGTCGGCACGATCTGGATGGCGTCCGCGGGCAGGCCGGCGGCGGCGAGTCCCTCGCTCATCGCCTGCGCGATGGCGACCGCGCTGCGGTGGCTGTCCGAGCCCGCGCGCAGGATCGCGGCGTTGCCGGCCTTGAGGCAGAGCGCGCCCGCGTCGGCCGTGACGTTGGGGCGGCTCTCGAAGATCACGCCGATCACGCCGAGCGGCACGGCGACGCGCTCGATCAGAAGCCCGTTGGGCCGCTCGATCGCGGCGAGCTGGCGCCCGACCGGGTCGGGCAGTGCGCCGATCTTCTCGACCGCCGCGGCGATGCCTTCCAGCCGCTTCTCGTCGAGGGTGAGCCGGTCGATCAGCGCCTGGGTCTGGCCCGCGGCCTTGGCGGCGGCGACGTCGCGGGCGTTCTCGCGCAGGATGACCTCCCGGCTCGCCCGCAGGCGCTCGGCGATGGTGCGGAGCGCCACGTCCTTCGTCTGGGCCGGGGCCAGCGCCATCTGCCGGGCGGCGGCGCGGGCGCGCCGGCCGATGCCCGCCATCAGGGTCGTCAGATCGTCGGAATTGGCGAGATCCGACTTCAAATTCAGAGCAGGCACGTGACTAACCCCGTCGACGCAACGTCGAGTCCCGATCAATTGCAACGCGTCTTCGCATATCCGGATCCGGCGAAACAAGTCACGGATCGCACATCGGAGCTAGTCCACGAACAGGGCGAGGTCGTCCCTGTGGACCATCCAGGAGCGGCCCGGATGGGTGAGCAGCTCGGCGATGCGCGCGCTCGGATGGCCGATGATCCGCATGGCCTCGTCGCTGTCGTAGGCCACGAGGCCGCGCCCGAGCGTGCGGCCGGCGAGGTCGCGGATCATCACGGCGTCGCCGCGGGCGAAGCTGCCCTCGACCGTGCGCACGCCGACCGGCAGCAGGCTGGCACCGCCCTGGAGCGCCCGGACCGCGCCGTCGTCGATGACGAGGCAGCCGCGGGGCTCCAGCGAGCCGGCGATCCAGGTCTTGCGCGCGGCGTTCGGCGTCGAGCCCGAGAGGAACCACGTGCAGCGCCCGCCCTCGGCCACGCTGCGCAGCGGGTTCTTCTCGCGCCCGTCCGCGATGATCATGTGGGTGCCGCCGCCGACCGCGATCTTGGCCGCCTCGACCTTCGTGCGCATGCCCCCGCGCGACAGCTCCGAGGCGGGCCCGCCCGCCATGGCCTCGATCTCCGGGGTGATGCGCTCGACGATCGGGAGATGGCGCGCGTCCGGGTCGCTGCCGGGCGGGGCGGTGTAGAGCCCGTCGATGTCGGAGAACAGCACCAGCACGTCGGCGCCGATCATCGTCGCGACGCGGGCGGCGAGGCGGTCGTTGTCGCCGTAGCGGATCTCGCTGGTGGCGACCGTGTCGTTCTCGTTGACAACCGGCACGGCGCGGAGTTCGAGGAGCTTCTGCACGGTGGCGCGGGCGTTGAGGTAGCGGCGGCGCTCCTCGGTGTCCTGCGGGGTGACGAGGATCTGACCCGCCACGATGCCGTGATGGCCGAGCGCCTCCGACCAGTGCCGGGCGAGCGCGATCTGCCCGACCGAGGCCGCGCCCTGGCTCTCCTCCAGCTTCAGCGCGCCCGGCGCCAGCCCGAGCACCGTGCGGCCGAGCGCGATGCTGCCGGAGGACACGACCAGCACGTCGACGCCGCGGGCGTGCAACTCGGCGATGTCCTCGGCGAGCGCGGCGAGCCAGGCGTGCCGCAGGCGTCCGCGGGCCCGGTCGACCAGCAGGGCCGAGCCGACCTTGATGACGATGCGGCGGAAATCTTCGAGGACGGGTGTCGAGGCGGGCGTCATGGTGCGGGGCTGTAGGCGGGGACGATGTCCGTGTGGACGAAGTCGTCGCCCTTGAACAGGAGGGGCAGGCGCATGACCGATGCGACCGCGTCGACCGATTCGTCGCTGAAACTCATGATCGAACGGTAGATCCCGTCGCCTGCTGCAGCACCGCTGTCAGGGCTGCCAGGCCGGCGCGTTCGCATCGGCCTCCTCGGCCGCGGCCGCCGCGATGGTGGAGGCGAGCGCGCGCAGGGCCTCCTGCACGCCCTGGCGGGTGGCGGAGGAAAGCACCAGCGGCGCGCGGCCCGCGGCCTCCGTCAGCCGGGCGACCTGGGCTTCCAGCGTCTCGGGGTCGAGCACGTCCGCCTTCGAGAGGGCAACGATCTCCGGCTTGTCGGCGAGATCGTTGCCGTAGGCCTCCAGCTCGCCCCGGACCAGCCGGTAGGCCTCGCCCGCATCCTCGCTGGTGCCCTCGACGAGGTGGAGCAGCACGCGGCAGCGCTCGACATGGGCCAGGAACTTGTCGCCGAGGCCGACGCCCTCGTGCGCGCCCTCGATCAGGCCCGGGATGTCGGCCAGCACGAACTCGCGCCCGTCCGTGCTGACGACGCCGAGCCCGGGATGGAGCGTGGTGAAGGGGTAGTCCGCGATCTTGGGCTTGGCCGCCGTCACGGTGGCCAGGAAGGTCGACTTGCCGGCGTTCGGCAGGCCGACGAGGCCCGCATCCGCGATCAGCTTGAGGCGCAGCCAGATCCACATCTCGGTGCCCTCAAGGCCCGGATTGGCGTGCTTCGGCGCCCGGTTGGTCGAGGTGGTGAAGTAGGCGTTGCCGAAGCCGCCGTTGCCGCCCTTGGCGAGCCGGATGCGCTGGCCGATCTCGGTGAGGTCGGCGATCAGGGTCTCGCCGTCCTCGGCCAGCACCTGCGTGCCGGCGGGCACCTTCAGCACCACGTCGGACCCGTTGGCGCCGTGGCGGTTCGAGCCCATGCCGTGCTCGCCCTTCTTCGCCTTGAAGTGCTGCTGGTAGCGGTAGTCGATCAGGGTGTTGAGGCCCTGCACGCACTCGATCCAGACGTCGCCGCCGCGCCCGCCGTCGCCGCCGTTCGGGCCGCCGAACTCGATGAACTTCTCCCGGCGGAACGACACGCAGCCGGCCCCGCCGTCGCCGGAGCGGACATAGACCTTGGCTTCGTCGAGGAACTTCACGGCGACACATCCTTCCGGGAACGGCCCCCGGGGCCAGTTCCGCCTGCCATCATACACTCAGCGACCGGACGCGAAGCGAGTTCCGCGTCCGGTTCCACGCCGCCGCTCACGCCGCGCGGGCGGCCCCGGCGCCGGTCGTGGCCGAGCCCAGCCAGCGCGCGCGCTCGAGGCGGAACAGGTCCACCGTCACGCCGCCGCGCGCCGGGCAGGGGCGGGTCGCGACCACAGTCCGGACGAAGCCGCACCGTTCCAGCAGCCGGCGCGAGGCCGGGTTGTCGGTCCGCGCCGAGGCCGCCACGACCGCGCCGCCCGCATAGGCGAAGTAGGCATCGAGGAGCGCCGCGACCGCCTCGCGCATCAGGCCGCCGCCCCAGTGGGGCTGGCCGAGCCCGAGCTCGGCTACTGGCTC
>NZ_LSIX01000820.1:0-8472 GCF_001556475.1 Methylobacterium sp. CCH5-D2
CCTATTGGACGCCGATCAGCCCCTCAGCCGGGTCCTTTTTCCACGCCGATACCCAACCTCGGGCATCTTCACCTTCTCCAGGACCATGCCGTGGTCGACCGCGGCTTGCGCCGCGCGCTCACCTGTGTTGCCCTGATCAAGAGGCAAGTTCGACGTTATCGTCCAGGGGATCGCTGAGATCTCTCCTCTCTGATCAGGCCAAGCCGAGCGCGTGACACATGGTTACAACCGGCAAGGCACGCTCGACCCGTTCGCATGTAGATGGGCACGAGAAGTATGTAACAGCTTGATCAAGGGCTCCACCGCATGGTCAGGCATATATGCGCTTGAAAGTGCCATGTAGGCGCGCGCGACGATCTTACGGCCAAGCTCAATGCCTTCCTCTGTCGACACGAGCCAGGAGACGAGATCAGGGATATTTCTAGATGTTTCTTCAAGAAAATGCTCTCCCGGCCTGAATATGGGATGGGGATATAATGGACGACTCACAATCAAAGTCCGGTTCCAGAACCCAAGAAGGCACGACTCATACCATGCGAGAGATCCGATTTCCTGAACATCAATATTCAGTAAAATCTTGGAGTTGCGAGCTACAACATTCTGCACCGAGACCCTCTGAGGACCCCGAGCGCGAAGAACCGCCGAGCTTCGATCCCGTTCAGGATAGTTGATAAAACAACGCAACCGTGCAAAATTCGCCGCGCCCTTTAAAAATACTTCGTCGCGAATGCTATGACCAGATCCAAAGTAACATAGATCCAGCGGCCTACTGGACCACGATTCCGCTGGACGGTACTTCTCGTTTATATCGTCCCGAACGGACATACTAAGAGCATCGGACTTATCGTTGTCGACAAAGATACTTTCTTCATCTAAAGGCAAAGGTAGATACCGTGCGAACGGGATGTCACAGCAGGCATAGAGACTGCAGTTTTGTTCATTATCGTCGATGACTGCGCGACAGGAGAAGAGCAGCGGTAGGATACGCGCTCCGGGTATGGAGTGAAGGGGTTGCGTGGGATAGAGGATTGCGGACGATACGATCCCCTTCGACAGCCAACGCTCCCCCCCTTGTCGAAAAAAGAACTCATGTGGCGCAAAAAAAATGCGATTTTGCACTTGGACATCTATAGAGTGCGTCTCGTCATGTAAGTGAACAGGTATTCCGCGCGACATCAAGGCTATGGAAGTTAGCTCAGCTCGAAGTCGAACTTTAGTGTCACTCGTGCTGTGAACATAGATTGAGATACCTTGGGACGTGGCGTGGACAAGAGCGTCAACCAGATCCTGCTCAGGTAGGGGTTCAGCACCCGAGTAGCTAGGCGAGAGGCGTCTTATCGCTGCGACAACAGACTGCTCGCTACAATAGGGCCGGCCCTCCCACAAGCCATGCGCAATAAAGTGCTCTATGGCATTCGTCTCACTCGTCAAATCGCTGTTCAATCTGAGGTATACCTCCGGACGAAAAGTCGGAAGTCTTGAAATGCCGTACCTTAAAGCTGCAGGATCGGCCAAGTCCCGGAGCGAGCCATTGATGACACTCATGTTCCGCCTGATAATTGGAAATTAATATTAGGACAGGTCCGGCCACGAAGTTCTCTGTCATAGATCGCTGGCAATCACGTACCTAGGCATCGTGCTCCACCGCCTAATCCCACGCGATAAGACCGAGCTTGCACATCCATACAAGTGCCATCGCTGCCACTTCTCGGCGATGGGGTTCGAGCTGCGATAGAAGCTGTTGGAGCGATACAGGCTCCCGTCCGATACAATCCAGCAGAGATTTACATCCCGCCAAATCCATTCGCCAGTTATCTGCGAAGCTATCTAGACGGACGTCGCGAGTACGAAGCAGACCGTCCTGAAGCGCGGCCGAAGTCATCCCTGCAGGCAGCGACAATCGAGTTTCAGGACTCAGAACAGATGTGGCGAAACTGCCAAGCTGGGCATAGGGGTCACCTTTGATCGGATTCTCAGGCCAAAGATCGGACCGGCCAAAACCGCGTTCCTCCACGCGTTTGCGACCGAGATCCGCATTCAATTGCGAAATCTGACGTGCGATCACCGGCCAATCGAAAGATATTCGAATGCGATCACGACCAGCCATGCCCATGCTACGGCGCAACTGAGCATCTACTGCAAGGCGGCCGATCCGTTCGGCGGCCTGATCGATATCAACTGCGGTATGCTGGGCGACTGAGCCGACATAATACTGATAAGCATCCTGGCCAAACACATGACGTAAACTCATCATCCTCCCCGGGAAGCCGGAGGGACCGCCCAGCGTCCGAACAAGAAAGCCTTCAATCCCATCACGAACCGTGTAACGGTAGCCGTCCCAGTCGCTTGCAACGACCGGGAGGCCAGCGGCCATCGCTTCCAACGGAGCCAGCCCGAACGTTTCCTGAATGTTATCGACCAACGACAGGAAGATATCGGATGCCGACCACAACCCGGCAACCACCTCAGGATTGTTGCCATCCAGGAAATGTACTGGCACGTCCGGTGCGTATGCGCGCGCGGCCTCCTCGTAGAGCTCCGGACCAATCGGCTCGTTTGGAAACCAACCGACCATCGCGAAGTGCAGGCGTTTCCCTGCTAAGACTGCCGCCTTGGCGATTGCCTTGAACATCGGCTGTGGGAAAGCCTTCTCGAAAAACGAGAGCCGACCGAGCCAGAGCACCAGCACATCGTCTTGGCCTACATTGAGGCGCGACCGCCACTCCTCCCTACGATCCGGCCGGTCGGCCTGATCGGCAATGGCCTGCCCATCGACGCCAAGTGGAACGAGTGGCAGATCCGGTTGCGGCCGCTTGCTGCCGCCGAAGCGGTCGGACACGTAGTCCGTGAACGCATCGAACATATTGCGCATCGCGTCTTGCACGGAGGGTGAGGTGCAGATCAAAGCGTCCCAAGGCTGGAGCGGGGCGATTGTCGATGCGGCCATGTAGTCGCGTATCGCCGGCGCCCCGATCGTATGAATTAGGCCGATTAGGCTGTAGCGACGGTCGCCGACGTAACGACGCAGCCAAGCTTGGTCTGCTAAGTCTGCTTTACCTCTGAGGATACATCCTGATCTGATAGCCGCGTGAGCATCATAGATGCTTCCGGTCCGGATCCGAGTTCGGTCCATTGGTCCCCGCAGAAGGGCATGTGAGACTTCTTCTTCATTGCCAGGGATGACCGACAACACAGTCAGCTCGTCGAAACCACCGTGCTGAACCAGCGCCTTGAACAGTCCTACATTTGCCGTATCTTTACCAAACGGATTTTTGACGGAGCCAAAATGGGGACTGGGGGTATAAATAGCAAAATTGTTACTCACTTGCCCTCTCCTACCAGTCGCAACCCGGTTAATTCCGTAAACCGCAGCTGATCAGCAGCGTAGAGGCTTCGCAAGTAAAGTCGATCTGCATCCGATAATGGTGCAAGCAATGTAGTTTCTGATCCAACGTTGGCGCGCAATGCCTTTTGGTTCTCGGGGAAGTGCGATATTTCTAGAAAGTCACATACCCTTCGCAGCACTTGGTCAGAAAAATTAGAAAGATCACTCGAGGAGATATTAAGAACTTGCCGCTCCGGGAATACATTATATACTCGCTCAAGTTGATTTGCGTAGAATCCTCGCTCCACGTAGCTGTAGACTCGATGGTGGCCTCGGATGATCGGGTCATCAACCCGGGTGCGTCCTTCGCGGATAGCCCAAGAAAATGGCCGATCGTCGTATCGGCGCCGTGTCTCCATCGCCCAGTGTGAATAGGCTCTCTCAACAGGATCACGAAAAAGAAAAATCATTTTCATGTCGGGATTGTAGTTATAGATTCTTGTAATACTATCTGGCCAATATATATAGATGGGCGTTGCTTCGCCGCGCAAACGCCCATTACCCTCCTCAAAAGAAGCGTGGTAGATATTGTAGTCAGGATTTTCCCAATCGATGTCGGCATCTCGATCGAAAAAGTGAACCTCTTTGCAATCTGCCATTTGCAACTCAGCATGTCGTCGCAGATACTCAAATAGTGCTGTCGTGCCGCCCTTCTGGACACCACCGATCAGGAACCCGACGGGGGGCGTGCCTGTCATCACAACCTCGTATTCACGTCTGGCCATCATGCCGGCCTTCATCACCGTTCCGTATAAGGCATTTTGGGTCTCACCGCGCCTCCCGATCTTTCGTAGCCGATTTCGGCGCGGCGCGAGCTCGGCGATCGCCTCAAGAGCGTGGGACAAAACCGGGGTGAGCGGGTTGGAAGGGTATCGCTGGTCTCGTACCCGACGACCACTGGGCGGTGGTTGAGCCGCTTCTGTGGCCTGAACTTGAAAAGCCGGCAGATGGTCGGTCGCGTGCCTCGGCCCGAGCTGCGCTGGCCGGCATCATGTTGGTTCTGCGCAGGGGCATGCAGTAGAAGCATCTGCCGCGTTCCGAGGTGGGCTGCAGCGGCGCACGACGACTTGGCCGCGGCTGGATGCGTGGCAGGCGGCCGGCGTATGGGCTGCCCTGCACCGGTTGATGCTGGAGCAGTTTCAGGATGCCGATGCGCTCGACTGGTCGCGGGCCGCGTTCGACAGCGCGAGCCTGCCCGCGGAAAAAGGGGCACCGCGCCGGGCCTGAACCCGACGGACGAAGGCAAGCCAGGCACGTAGCGTCACCTCGTCGTGGTTGCCAACGGCACGCCGCTCAGCCTGAGACTCACCGGAGCCCATTGACACGACAGCAGCATGCTGGCCGCTTTCCTTGGTGCGGTGCCGGGCGTCCGCCAGCCCGACACAGGCCGAACCCGGGCAATATGATCGCCCCTGTCCGCGTCGCTCCTGGGTCGAACAGCTAAGAGAGTTCCTGCGATCAAGCCGTAGGCTGCGAGATCTGCAGGAGGCCAGCCCGCCCCGCCTCGCTATGGCAGGCTATACCGCGCCCGCTGGCCAGAGTGGTCGGCCCAGGCATTGATCGTACGCCGCCGCCAATGCCATGAACCGCCGGATCACGTTGCCGACCGGGCGATCATCGGCAGCCGGGGACAGCGAGGCGGCGCCTCGTGATCCGAGCGCCACAGCGCCATCTGTCCTTGCATAGCCTGGATCCGCGTGGTCAGTGCGAGCGCTACGGTCTACCGGAGAACTAGCTGATGGACGACCCCGCCTACGCCGCTCGGCGCTCGGCGCTCGGCGCTCGGCGCTCGGCGCTCGGCAAGCAGATCTGACCGAGGAGGCCCGGGCGCCATAGCGGAGCGGGCCGCGCCTCGCGACAACCGGCGGAAGGCGGCCTCAGTCCAGACCTGAGCCATTCTTGCTGGTCAGGGCTCGTAAGCGCTCCCGGTATTCCTGAAAACTCAGGTGGTGCTTCTTGAGATGGCGCTTGAGCGTCTGGTAAGGCTTGACATGGATGAAGCTGATCAGACCGTTGGGCTGGATGCTCTTGCGGACCTGCGTGGAAGCCGTCTTGTACGGATTGGACTTTGTGGATGCCGGGCTCTGTCCAAGCCCGTTGAGGGCTGAGTGAACATCCCGGATTAGCTTCGGCAGTTCAGCCGCCCGGCTTACTCGATGATCAAAGGTCAAGCCATGGATGAAGGAAAGTTAACTGCGCGCGAACACGCTGGTCATGCAGATCAGTAACGGTTCTCAACATCGACTGCCCATGTACGCGATAGCGACATAAAATTTCTGGCAGAAAAATGCCGTGCATGCCATGCTCTATGAACTTAAGCCAGAGATCATAGTCCTCCCACCCAAGATCGAGAGGCGCATAACCTCCGACACGCGCCCACGCACTACGGCGCACAAGCGCCATCGCGTCTACGTAATTGCCGACGCGAAAGAGATCGGGGTCCCATTCCGAAGCGAAACCGAAACCGCGCTCACGGCCGAAAAATTCGATCTGCGAGTATGCCACCGACGCCGCAGACGATTCAAGGGCGCGACTTAACTTCGCAATTGCTGTAGGATAGAGACAGTTATCCGCATCGAGAACAAAGACATACTTGGTCTGGGCAAGTTCAAAAGCGGTGTTTCTAGCCGCCGACAGACCGAGATTACGAGGATGCCTAATTATACAAGCCCGCCGGAAACGTTTGTGGTTTACATCTAACCAATTTGCGGCCAAGGTCGATCCTTCATCGGTAGAGGCATCGTCGACCACGATAAGATCGAGTGTTTGATGCGTCTGCTCAGAAACACTCTGCAGAGCCTCAAGTATGAACTTCTCGTAGTTGTATAAACTGATAATGACAGTGACGGATTCTGAAGTGGCAGATTTGATCATCGCATACTCCCTTAAGACCTCTAAGGGGAGCGGCACAGGACCAAATTGCTGCTTAAGCAAAGTAATCACCTCTCGGAAGATGGAGACAATGAGCGTACAGGAAAGATCTTTCGCCCTTCACGATTGCCATATTTGAGGAAGTGAAATAAAGGCTCCTGCGGTGCTTCCACGACATCAGCGTAGGCCTCCGCATACTGTATAGCACAGAACCGTGGGCCGGGGCTTCGCAACTCACGGCTGCCGTAGGCTACAAAATGGTCGATTGGATCCATCTCGTAACCCTTCAGATCAGAGTTGTATGAGCAGTACCAAGCGGCATCGAATAAGCCGGAGGACTGGACTAAAAGCCTCCTATCACAATGCTCGCGCGACCAGATCTTAACCTTTGCACTTTGAGTCAGAGAGCCCGCAATCATAGCCAACGCTGCTAATGGCGAGCGGCGCAGACGTACGAGCCTCCCTTCGGATTGAGCACGAGCCGCCTGCTCAAGCTTGAGCCGGTACTGCCATAAACGGTTGTCTTTCTCGGATCGGTTAAGCGTCTCTGCTTGCATCTGCTCCGAATGTCGCGCAAGTTCCCGCAGTTCGCATTCTGCTCTTGAACTGACTTGTTCGAGCTCTGTCTCCGCCTTTCGCAGAGCAGCTCGAACCTGTGTCAGTTCTCTCTGTGCCTCGGAAAAGTTCAACGCTGCCTCATCAGCGGCGGCCCTTGTTTCAGTAAGCCGCGATGAAATATCTTGAATCTCAGATCTGGCAGCCTCCAGGGCATCGGCATTAGCTCCATGGGACGCGATCTGTGCAGCCAAGGCTGCGCTTTCCTCCGACTTTGCCTGTGCGCTCTGTTGCTGTAGAACTTGCAGAGTATGCCCCGTCCGGCGAAGCGCTTCAGCGAGAGCACGCGTGATTCTCTCAGCGCTTGGCTTCGTCGCTCCATCCTCTATTCCGACATTCAGGCCATGGAGTAAATTTTTAAACTCAAAGCGGCCATGTGTTCCAACACTGAGGTCGACCGGGGAAGGTATTTTTTTGTCGAGAGCCAGCTGGTTGTTTTTACGCTCCAGAGCCATGACGTATTTGTTGAGATAGCGTTCCCGGATTCCGTTGAGGGCGCCCACATCGCTGAAGCCATGACCGCCCCAAGCCGGCTCTCTTTCCAATCGTCTCAAGTCTTCCACATAACGGTCAAGCTCCGGCAAATCGACGCGACCGTCAATGATCGTCTCATGTTTGTGCGAGTGATCCAGGAAGGCGTCTACCGCTGTCGCTGAAGCTTCCCCGTACGAGAAATCCATACCAATCTGAGCACTCACCCGCGCAATCGTACCCCGCCAATCGGCGAGCAAGCCATCGAAAGAGAGGAATGCACGGGGATGATTGCGCGTGGCCCTTTCAGCTTCTTTGATGTAGCGCAGCCAAAGAAGCCCCCCTCTCTCCGAGGGCCAAACACTTTCAGGAAAGACTTGCGTCTGGCGCCGCGTTAATGAAGCAGCGACCTCATCAGGCGTCCGGTATGGATGTATATAAAGATCTTGCAGGCCCATTTTTCGCATCTCATCCTGCCAAAGTGGCAGGAAAAGGCAGATGCGGGGATCTTTGATCACTACCGACGGGGATCGTGAAAATGTGTTCTGCAGGAACGCTCTGATCCGTTCACGGCCAGGTGCCGACTCACTGCTTTCGATCCATGCAGGATCGAAACCGACAGGATCGTTGACGTCCGAGTCTGCCGCATGGAGCAGCGCATCATGAATCGCCACAACCTCCTCAGGCTCCCAGTGACCCAGCTCATTGCCGGAGAAACCCGGCACAAGCCGCTCTGGCAACTCGACGCCAAGAAGGTTCAGTACGCGCGTTAATGCAGAAGTTCCGCTTCGGTGCATGCCGGCTACGATTATTGCGCGAGGCTGCGCTGACGTCATTAACCGAGATTCCCCACTAATTCGGACTTGGTTGAGCGGCCATTCAATTCATGTCCCCACCAAACAAGACTCCTTAACTGCCGCTTTTGCTTTATCATTTCACCCCGACATATTGAATTCTTGGCAAGTAGCAGAACGAGCGCGTGTACGTACCCTCCCCGTAGAGGGTGATCGGTTCGCCCCTCAGCGCCTGCACGATCAGGTTCGAGACCACGCGCCCGTCGTTGGGGTGCATGCGTGGCCCGTAGGTGTTGAAGATGCGCACCACCTTCACGGGCATGCCGTGCTGGCGCC
>NZ_LSIX01000821.1:0-1637 GCF_001556475.1 Methylobacterium sp. CCH5-D2
CGCTCCTGCTGCTCGTCGCGAGCCCCGCCGACGCGGGCCCGGACGAGATCCTGCTGCCGGTGCCCACCGTCACGGTCTACCCGGGCGACACGATCAAGGACTCGATGCTGCGGATGCAGGCCTACCCGTCGAGCTACCGGGCGCGGCAGGCCGTGATCGACGCGCCGCTCGCCATCGCGGGCCGCACCGCGCGGCGCATGCTGCTGCCCGGCGAGCCGGTGCCGGTGAACGCGGTCGACGACCCCCGCCTCGTCAGCCGGGGCGCGCTCACGCAGATGATCTTCGAGGAGAACGGCCTCGTCATCACGGCGGTCGGCGCGCCGCTCCAGAACGGGGGTCTCGGCGAGACCATCCGGGTGCGCAACGCCGACACCAACCGCATCGTGCTCGGCACCGTGCTGGCGGACGGGCGCATCAAGATCGGGGCGCAGTGATGCCGCTCCCGATGCGCCGCCTCGTCCTCGCGCTGCTGGCGGTCCTGCTCGCGGGGCCGGCCCTGGTCCCGGCCGGGCCGGCGCTCGCCGGCACCCGGATCAAGGACATCGCCACGCTCAAGGGCGTGCGCGACAACCAGCTCTTCGGCTACGGCCTCGTCACCGGCCTGCAGGGCACGGGCGACACCTTGCGCAACGCGCAATTCACCGAGCAGTCGCTGCAATCGCTGCTCGACCGGCTCGGCATCAACGTGCGCGACGCGCGCCTGCGCACCCGCAACATCGCGGCCGTGATGGTGACTGCCGACCTGCCGCCCTACACCGGCACGGGCTCGCGCATCGACGTCACCGTGACCTCGATGGGCGACGCCACCTCGCTCAGGGGCGGCACGCTCCTGATGACGCCGCTCACCGGCGGCGACGGCCTCGTCTACGCCGCCGCGCAGGGGCCGCTCGCGGTCTCGGGGTTCAACGTGCAGGGGCAGGCCGAGCAGCTGACGCAAGGGGTGCCGACGGCCGGGCGCATCCCGAACGGCGCGCTGATCGAGCGCGAGGTGCCGGGCACCTTCCGCGAGCTGCCCGAGCTGGTCTTCGAATTGAAGAACCCCGACTTCAAGACCGCGACCCTGGTGGCGGACGCGATCAACGCGTGGTCGATGGCCCGCTTCCGCCGCCGCATCGCGAGCCCGCGCGACCAGCGCTCGGTGGTGGTGCTGCGCGGGCGCGACGCGACGCAGACCCGGCTGGTGGCCGAGATCGGCGACCTGACAGTCCAGCCCGACATCCCCGCCAAGGTGGTGGTCGATCAGCGCACCGGCACGGTGGTGATCGGGCGCAACGTCCAGATCTCCACGGTGGCGGTGACGCACGGCAACCTCACGGTCCGGGTCACCGAGACGCCGGAGGTGGCCCAGCCCGCGCCGTTCTCCCGCGGCGAGACGGTGGTGGTGCCGCGCACCGAGGTGGCGGCCCGCGAGGAGCAGGGCAAGCTCGCCATCGTGGGCGGCTCGGACCTGCAGACCCTGGTGCGCGGCCTCAACTCGGTCGGCCTGAAGCCCACCGACATCATCGCGATCCTGCAGGCGGTGAAGACCGCCGGCGCCCTCCAGGCGGAGCTGGTGGTGCAATGAGAGCCCTGCCCACCCTGTCCCTCACCCTCCTCCTCGGCCTCGCCGCCTCCCCCGCGCTCGCGGCGGGCGGCGG
>NZ_LSIX01000822.1:0-12067 GCF_001556475.1 Methylobacterium sp. CCH5-D2
ACTCGCGTCCCAGCCCGCCCTCCCCGCTGGCCGACGTCCCGGCCTGATCTACCTGGCAGGACCCTTCTTCGACCTCGCGCAACGTTGGCTCGTCGAGGAGGCGCTCGAACGGCTCCAGGCACTGGGCGCGCCGGTGTTCTCTCCCCTGCACGAGGTCGGTACGGGCCGTCCGGCCCAGGAAACCGCGGCCGCCGATCTCGAAGGCCTGGACCGCTGCGCCGCGCTGCTCGCGCTGCTCGACGGCGCCGATCCGGGCACCCTGTTCGAGGTCGGGTACGCGCGCGCCCGGGGCAAGCCCGTCGTCGTCCTTGCCGAGCGCCTCGACGACCCGAACCTGACGATGCTCGTCGGCACCGGCTGCCGGGTCGCTCGCGACTTGACATCCGCGCTCTACCAGGCGGCCTGGGCCGCCATGGAATGAGGGCGCTCCTGCTCTCGGGCGGCCTCGACTCGGCGGCCATCGCCGCCTGGCAGAGGCCGGACGTCTGCCTCACGGTCGATTACGGACAGAGGCCGGCCAAGGGCGAGATCGCCGCGGCGGCCTCGGTCGCGCGCGAGCTCGGACTTCGCCACGAGGTCGCGCGGGTCGACCTGTCGGCCCTTGGCCTTGGCCCGCTCGCGGGGCGCGCGGCGTCGGATCTGGCGCGCGCGCCCGAGTGGTGGCCTTACCGCAACCAGATGCTGGTGACGCTCGCCGGCATGCGGTTCGTGGCCGAGGGACTGACCGAGATCCTGCTCGGGGCGATCAGGACGGATGTCCATGCCGACGGTCGCGCTCCCTTCCTGCGGACCGTCGACCGGCTGATGCACCTGCAGGAGGGAGGCGTCCGGGTCATGGCCCCCGCGCGCCACCTTTCGGCCCTGGAGCTTGTCAGGCGGTCGGGGATCCCCCGTTCACTCCTGGGCGCCACCTTCTCCTGCCATGTCATGGAATACGCCTGCGGTCGGTGCCGTGGCTGCGAGAAGCACCAGGAAACGCTGGCGCGCATCGATGGCGGCCGGGCCCGCGCCGGCACCGCGGTCCAGGCGTCCGCGGCGACGGGAGGTTGAGTCATGTCGGGAGGACCCCCGGGCCGGCGAGGGCGGGCTCCGCGGCGATTGCAGCAGTCCGGCGACGGTTGCGACCTCCACCTCACCGTCGACTTGATAGGGGTGCGTCGTGAGGCGGCGGACCGGGTACGCGCGGGCGACGACCTGCGGATCGAGCTTGTCCACGAGGGGGCCGCGGTCGGCGCGATCTGCCGGAACGGCGAGGGCGCCGTGGTGGGCGCCCTCGCCGCGTTCCCGGGTCTGACGCGGCTTCTCGACTGCCTCGCGCGGGAGGTGCCCTTCGTCGCCCATGTCGAGGAGGTCTCGTCGACGCGGTGCGTGGTGACGGTGTCGAGGACCGACCCATGATCATCGTGGGCGGCAGTTACCGGGAGGTCTGCGCTTACCCGGAATGGGACCGGATTTACGGTTCCGGTGGCCGGGCCGCCGTGGCCGTGAGCGGGCTCTCGCCCGGCTCCGTGCTGCACACCTACGCCTACTCGGGTTGGGCGGCGGACGTACGCGCGACCATGGCGTCGTTCGGCGTCCGTGCCGAAGTGGTCGAGATCGAGAAGGAACTCGTCTTCGAGTACTACCATCCCCTGAGCAAGGAGCCCGTGCCCAAGGCGTCGGCCGGTCTGCCCCGCATCACGGTCTCCGGGGAGGTCGTGCTGAGCTTCGGGATGCTGGAGGGGCCGTCCACGGTCGTGGCCGGCCGGGCCGTCCACGACCCGCAGTCGGACAGTCCCGAGGCGGCCTTCTCGGCGTCGGGGTCGCGGGCGGGCGAGCTGGCATACGTGGTGAGGGACTACATGCTCGCTGCGGCGGATCCGTCGCAGGCGGCGATGGATGTGGCGACACGCATCATGGCCGATGAGGGCGCCTCGGTCGTCGTCGCCCGCCACGCCATCGGCGGCGCCAGCGTCTATGTCGGTGACACGAAGCCGCGGCTGGTTCCGGCCTACATATCGGACACGTGGTTCAAGATCGGCTCCGGCGACGTGTTCTGCGCCGCCTTCGCGCACTACTGGGGCGAGCGCCGGCTCGACCCCGTCGAGGCCGCCGACCTGGCATCGCGCAGCGTCGCCCATTTCAACGACGGTCATCGCCTGCCTCTCCCGGCGCCGCATGCCTTGGGCGCTCTCGTGCCGCAGCCGGACACGGCGCATGGGGGGCGGGTCTTTCTTTCGGGACCGGCGGCGACGCTGCCTCAACGCTGGCTCCTCGACCAGGCACGGTGGTGGCTTCTTGATCTCGGGAGCGAGGTGTTCTCGCCGTTCCATGAGTACGGCGAGCGGCTTGCCGCGAGCGCCGGTCCCGCGCTCGCCGGGCTGAGGGCCTGCACGGCTGTCCTCGCGCTTGCGGATGGCGGCGACCCGGGAACGAGCGCCGTCATTGGGCACGCCCGGGCCGTCGGGGTTCCGGTGGTCGTCCTGGCGGAAGCGGTGGCTGCGACGGACCTCGCGGTGCACGCGGGCATGTCGTGCGAGATCGCCCGTGACTTCACGACCGCCCTGTACCGCGCACACCTGGCCGGAATGCGCTGACCCGACCGGACATCGTCGATGAGACCTCCGACCCGACCCCCTCCCAAACCGATCCGTGGCGTCTCGGCGGAACCGGTCCAGCCGCGTGGCTCGGCTTCGGCCGCGGACACCGTGGAGCGTCTCAAGTCGGCGCAGGAGACCTGGCAATCCTTCCAGGACTTCCTGGACCGGCGCATGCACTCGCGCTGGGTCTTTCGGGGCTGCGCGTCCCGCGAATTCCTATGTATGCCGAGCGCGGGCCGCACGCCGAACCACGACCCGCTGTTCGAGGAGCACCTGTTCCGCGCCTTCAAGCGCGAGGCACGCTTGCACGTCTCGCTGCCCGGGGCGACCGATTGGGACTGGTTGGCCCTGGGGCAGCATTTCGGGCTGCCGACGCGCCTCCTGGACTGGACGACCAACCCGCTCGTCGCGTGCTTCTTCGCGGTCTCCAGCGACCCCCTGGACGCCGATGCCGTGATCTACGCCTACCCGGTCGACGACACGCTCGTCATCAATCCGGAGGAGGGGCCGGGCCCGTTCGAGATCGACCGCGTGGGCTTCCTGCTTCCGACCACGACGGCCCCGAGGATTGCGAGCCAGCGCGGGTTGTTCTCCGTCCATCCCAGGCCCAGCGAACCGTGGATGCCGAGCGGACTGGCTGAAAACAGCTTCGTCATACCGCGAGCAGTCCGGTCGCGCTTCCAGCGCAAGCTCTTCAGCCTCGGCATCGATGCGGCCCATATCTGGGCTAGCCTTGAGGGCGTGTGCCTCTCGCTGAGCTGGCAGTATCGGCAGCGTCTCGGCATTGGCGCCGCCGTATTCTGAGGAGGTTGCATGCCGGGCCCTGACGCAGCGAACACGGATGCGGCTGTCCTCCAGGCCGTCGCGACGGCCGTGCGGGAGATCGACCTGAGCGGGACCGAAGCCTGGGCTGACCTGGACGCCCTGTCGTCGAACACGCACGTCGACTCCGTCGAGGTCTTCGCCGACGAGATCAAGGTGCGTGGCGGCAGCTTCGAGGGACCGATCAACGTCCATTGCACCCTGAATTACGGGAGCGTCGCGGACGGCCTTACGGTATCGGAGACCTTTCCAGGCCGGTTCGAGGGCAGCCTCTCCCCCGCGGGACCGGTCATCCTGCGACTGAAGGTGGACACGAGCAGCTTCTACGCCTGAAACGGCCACGGGAACCGCAGGGGCGTATTTATGGTGACGGAGCGGAGGGATGAGTCCCCCTCTACGTCAGACACGACGGTGATGCGTACTTCCTGACCGAAGGCGGGCCATTCGCACCTGACCTCGATTGCGGTCGAGTGTTCTATGAACCTGGCGAGGACTTCGGGATCATCAACGATCCGACGGACGGGCGCGACCCGCCGTTCAAGAGCGAGCCTGGCTCGTTGAGAAATGCTCGGCGACGGGTGAAGCCGAGAGGCCGATTTCCGGCCGACGTGCCTCCCGGTGGGCGTAGTTGGCGGGGCGCGGTGCATCCGGGGGGATGCCGCGGCCGCGCCGTTATTCACCAAGCTTTGCTATTTTCCCTACGCGTAAGCACCAGATTACCTTTAAGCAAAGACAGCCGACTGTCCGTGGATCTCCCGAACCAGGTGAGATCTCAAGCTGGCGTTGGCTTTCACGTCGGAAGTAGGCACTTGCGCCTGTCCCGTGCTATAACGAGCGCCACGGATGGCGCGCGCTCTTTTCGCCCTCGGTCTCGAACGCCAGCTGCCTGTTGAACGCACCAGGATGCCCGGGAAGAACACTTAATCGCTTTCATAGGTCAGCCTATTCGCTTTGAAAGGCAGCCTAATCACTTTCCCCCAGAGCCGCGAGGGTCGAACTTCTCAGTAAATCCGGTCAAGTTACCCTTCCATAGGGTCAAACTTTACTGAGAAATTACAAGCGCCCACCTCACACGTCGAGGTTGGCCACGCTCAGCGCGTTCTCCTGGATGAACTCGCGCCTGGGCTCCACCACGTCGCCCATCAGCTTCACGAAGAGGTCGTCGGCGTCGGTCGTGTCCTTCACCTTGACCTGCAGCAGCGAGCGCACGTCGCGGTCGAGCGTCGTCTCCCAGAGCTGCTGGGCGGTCATCTCGCCAAGCCCCTTGTAGCGCTGCAGCGAGAGGCCCTTGCGGCCGAAGGCCATCACCGCCTCGAACAGCCCGACGGGCCCGTGCAGCACGGTCTCGTCGGTCTTGCGGGCGAGCGTCGCGGGCTCGCCGTAGATCTCCCGGAAGGCGTCGGCCCGCTCGGCGAGACGGCGCGCCTCCTGGCTGGTGATCAGGCCGGCATCCAAGGTCGCGACCTGGCGCACGCCGCGCAGCGTGCGGCTGAGCCGGTATCCGCCCTCGTGCGCCTCGCCCTGCCAGCCCTGCTCGATCTCGTCCGCGATGGCGTCGAGGCGCTTGGCCGTCATGTCGGCCAAGACCTCGGCCTCGCCGGGGTTCTCGGCCACGTCCCCCGCGAAGGCGCCCGCCAGCACCGCCTGCTCCACCACTGCGCGGTCGTAGCGGGTGTGCAGGCCCTGCAGGATTCCGCGGAAGCCGCGCGCCTCCTCGACCAGGGTCTTCAACTGCGGCCCGGCGAACTCGGCCCCCGAGGCGAGACGCAGCACCGCGCCTTCCGTGCCCTGGTCGATCAGGTAGTCTTCGAGCGCCCGCTCGTCCTTGAGGTAGAGCGCCTTGCGGCCGCGCTCGGCTTTGTAGAGCGGCGGCTGGGCGATGTAGAGGTGCCCGCGCTCGATCAGCTCCGGCATCTGGCGGAAGAAGAACGTCAGCAGCAGCGTGCGGATGTGCGAGCCGTCGACGTCCGCGTCCGTCATGATGATGATGCGGTGGTAGCGCAGCTTGTCCGGGTTGAAGCCCTCGCGGTCGGTCGAGGACCGCCCGATGCCGGCCCCGAGCGCCGTGATCAGCGTGCCGATCTCGGCCGACGACAGCATCCGGTCGGCGCGCACCCGCTCGACGTTCAGGATTTTTCCGCGCAGCGGCAGAACCGCTTGGAACGCCCTATCCCGGCCCTGCTTGGCCGAGCCGCCGGCGGAATCACCCTCCACCAGCAGGATCTCGCACTTGGTGGGGTCGCGTTCCTGGCAGTCGGCGAGCTTGCCTGGCAGCGAGGCGATGTCGAGTGCCCCTTTTCGGGTCACGGTCTCGCGCGCCTTGCGGGCGGCCTCGCGGGCGGAGGCCGCCAGCACCACCTTGCCCATCAGGGCCTTGGCCTGGGAGGGGTTCTCCTCCAGCCAGGTCGAGAGGCCCTCGTTCAGCACGTTCTCGACGGCCGGGCGCACCTCGGAGGAGACGAGCTTGTCCTTCGTCTGGGAGGAGAATTTCGGGTCCGGCACCTGCACCGAGATGACCGCGGTCAGCCCCTCGCGGCAATCCTCGCCGGTGAGCGAGACCTTCTCGCGCTTGGCGACGCCCGAGGATTCCGCGTAGCCGGTGATCTGCCGGGTCAGCGCCGCGCGGAAGCCCGCCATGTGGGTGCCGCCGTCGCGCTGCGGGATGTTGTTGGTGAAGGGCAGCACGGTCTCGTTGAAGGAGTCGTTCCACCAGAACGCCACCTCGACCCGGATGCCGTCGCGCTCGGAGCGCACCACGACGGGCTTGCTCATCCCCTCGATGGGTTTCCTCGATCGGTCGAGGTAGCGCACGAAGGCCTCGATGCCGCCGTCGTAGTAGAGTTCCTCGCGCTTCTTCTCGGCGTGGCGCGCGTCGGTGAGCACGATGCGCACGCCCGAGTTCAGGAAGGCCAGCTCGCGCAGGCGCTTCTCCAGCGTTGCGTAGTCGAACTCGACCATCGTGAAGGTCTCGGTCGAGGGCAGGAAGGTCACCTCCGTGCCGCGCCGGCCGTTGCCGGGGCCGACCACCTTCAGCGGGGCCTTCGCCTCGCCGTGGCCGAACTCCATCGCGTGCTCCTGGTCGTTGCGCCAGATCCGGAGCTTCAGCCAGACCGAGAGCGCGTTGACGACCGACACGCCGACGCCGTGCAGGCCGCCCGAGACCTTGTAGGAGTTCTGGTCGAACTTACCGCCCGCGTGCAGCTGGGTCATGATGACCTCGGCCGCGGAGACGCCCTCCTCCCGGTGGATGTCGACCGGGATGCCGCGGCCGTTGTCGGACACCGTGCAGGATCCGTCCGCGTTGAGCGTCACGGTGACGAGGTCGGCGTGGCCGGCGAGCGCCTCGTCGATCGCGTTGTCGACGACCTCGTAGACCATGTGGTGCAGGCCCGAGCCGTCGTCGGTGTCGCCGATATACATGCCCGGACGCTTGCGGACGGCGTCCAGCCCCTTGAGAACCCGGATCGATTCCGCGCCGTAGGCGTCGTGTTCAGTCTGCGGAGTGTCGGCCATGAATGTCCTCGGGCAGGCGGGTCGTCGTCATGCGCCGCCCGGCCCTGTCGGGCGGCTTCGCCTGCGATTCGTCTAACCGGCCTGATATAGGGGTTCAGCCTTGAAATTGCATCGGTTTCCGGGCGCGGCACGCTGCGCCCGGAAACCGATTTCTGGCCGGTCCGCCTTAACGTCGCGTTAGGCCTGTCAATCCTGCAGGAACGGGTTCGAGGCGCGCTCCTCGCCGAGCGTCCCCGTGGGGCCGTGGCCCGGGATGAAGGCGACGTCGTCGCCCAAGGGCAGCACCTTCCGCTTGATCGCGTCGATGAGCTGGCCGTGGTTGCCGCCCGGCAGGTCGGTGCGGCCGACGGAGCCCTTGAACACCACGTCGCCGACCAGCGCGAAGCGGGCGTCGCGAGAGACGAAGACCACGCTGCCGGGGGAGTGGCCGGGCGCGTGCAGGATGTCGAAGGTCAGGCCGCCGACCGTGACTTCGTCGCCCTCGTCGAGCCAGCGGTCGGGGGTGATCGGCCGGGCCCCGTCGAGGCCGTAATTGGCGCCGGCCTCGGGGAGCGAGTCGAGCAGGAACTGGTCGGCCCGATGCGGGCCCTCGACCGGCACGCCGAGGCGCTCCTTCAGCTCCGCCGCCCCGCCCGCATGGTCGATATGGCCGTGGGTCAGCAGGATCTTCTCGACGGTCACGCCCTGCTGGGCGATCGCCGCCTCGATCCGGTCGAGGTCGCCGCCGGGATCGACCACGGCGGCGACCTTGGTGGCGTCGTCCCAGATCAGGGTGCAGTTCTGCTGGAAGGGCGTGACCGGGATGATCCCGGCGCGGGGCGTTGGCATGCGGCGTCCGTTGGCTGTCCGACCTGTCGCCGCATCTCTAGCCCGGATCCGCCGCCAGGGCACCCGCCCTTCAGGCCGGTGTCCGCCTCAAGGGCGCGTCGAGGCCTCCGACCCGGAACCAGTGGTAGCCGTAGCCCTCCAGGCAGAGGCAGTGCCGGCCGCGCTCGTCCGCCTCGCTGCGCTGGCCGGTGAGGAGATCGACCAGCAGGTGGCCCTCGGGTGCCGGCACGCCGGTCTCGACCGCCACCTCGATCGGGCCGGGATCGAGGTTGTGCACGCAGAGCACCGCGTTGTTGCGCCAGTCGTAGCGCAGCGCCAGCACGGCGTTGCGCCCGGTCTCCACGGCTGTGACCTCGCCCCAGCCGATCTCGGGCGCCTCCTTGCGCATGCGGATCACGCTCTGCATCCAGCTCAGCAGCGAGTCCGCCTCGTGGCGCTGCTGGGCCACGTTGACGTGCCGGTAGCCGTAGGGCCCGTGGTCGATCACCGGCATCACCGGCCGATCCGAGACCGTGAAGCCGCCCTGCGCCTCGCTCGTCCACTGCATCGGCGTGCGGGCGCAGTCGCGCTCCTTCAAGGCGAGGTCGTCACCCATGCCGATCTCGTCGCCGTAGCGCAGGACCGGCGTGCCCGGCAGCGTGAACATCAGCGAGTAGGCGAGGCGAATCCGGCGCGGGTCGCCGTCGAGCATCGGCGCGAGGCGCCGCCTTATGCCGCGGTCGTAGAGCTGCATGCCCTTCTCGGGGCCGAACTTCTCGAAGACCAGCGCGCGCTGCTTGTCGGTGAGGCGCCCGAGGTCGAGCTCGTCGTGGTTCCGCAGGAAGGTGCCCCACTGGCAGGAGAGCGGACGGGGCTTGGTGCGGGCGATCGCCTTGGCGAGCGGGCGCGCGTCGTGGGCGGCCAGCGCGTAGAAGGTCGCCTGGTTGACCTGGAAGTTGAACATCATGTGCATGCGGTCGGCGTCGTCGCCGAAATAGTCGAGGTCCTGCTTGGGCAGGATGTTGGCCTCGGCCAGGATGATCGCGTCGCCCTTGCGCCACTGCAGGAACTCGCGGAAGTCGCGCAGCATGTCGAACTGCTCGCGCGGCTCGCCCTTCAGGTCGGCGCCCTTCTGGGCGATCACGAAGGGTACGGCATCCATGCGGAAGCCCGAGACACCGAGCTGGATCCAGAAGCCCATGATCTTCAGGATCTCGGCCATCACCGCGGGGTTGGCGGTGTTGAGGTCGGGTTGGAACGCGAAGAAGCGGTGGAAGTAGTAGGCCTTGGCCTCGGCATCCCAGGTCCAGGTGGTCTTCTGCACGCCGGGGAAGACCATGCCCTCGGAGGCCGTGGCCGGCTTCTCCTTCGACCAGACGTACCAGTCGCGGAAGGGCGAGTCCGGGTCCTTGCGGGCCGCCTGGAACCAGGGATGCCGGTCCGAGGTGTGGTTGACCACGAGGTCGATCAGCACGCGCAGGCCCCGCTGCTTGGCCGCGTGCGTGAAGGCCACGAAGTCGCCGAGCGAGCCGTAGGCCGGATCGACGCCGTAATAGTCGCTGATGTCGTAGCCGCCGTCGCGCTTCGGGGAGGGCTGGAAGGGCATCAGCCAGACCGCGGTGACGCCCAAGCCCTGCAGGTAGTCGAGCCGGCGCTCCAGCCCGGCGAAGTCGCCGATCCCGTCGCCGTTCGAGTCCATGAAGGTGCCGACCGACAGGCAGTAGATGACGGCGTTCTTGTACCAGAGGTCGGTGATCACGGGCGCCTCCGCGGGCGTGGGGCCGGCGTCCTAACGCGCCCTCATGGAAAAGCGTTGCCGTATCGCCCGTCACCTTAAAACAGCCGCGTTGTGGCGCCCCTATCGGGGCCCCGGCGCGAGGCCACTTCCGGCCGGGCACGAGACGAGAGCCGCGGCACCCCGGACCGTATGAACACCATCCTGATCAAGCTGTTCGCGACCGCGCTGACCCTCAGCCAGGTCACGACCCGGCCCGACGCCGTGCGCACCCAGTTCGACGCCGCGACCGACGGACCCAAGGTCGTGCAGCTCCTGCGCGACGGCTGCGCGCACATGCGCAAGGCCTTCGACATCGAGGACATCAATCTCGACGACTTGATCTCCACCGCCATGGAGGACCCGAGCGCGGTGGCCGGCGCCTCGGCCCCGAAGATCCTGCACGGTCTCGACATCGGCGAACTCAACACGAGCTACCGCCAGTTCTGCAAGGGCGAGAACCCGGCCAACTCCCCCTTCGACGCGCGGGCCGTGATCGAGTTCTACAACAAGGCGACCGAGAACCTGCCCACCGCCGAGGCGCTGCGCGACAAGGCGCTGCCCGGCATGACCCAGATCCTCGACGGCGCCGGAAAGCCCTTCGCCGAAACCTTCGAGGCGAACGGGCGGCGGCTGGCCGTGCCGATCGAGACCGTGCCGACCCTGGTCCGACAAGCCTTCGTCGCCGCCGAGGACAAGCGCTTCGAGAGCCACCGCGGCATCGACGAGCGCGGCGTGATCCGGGCCTTCATCGGCAACCTCGCGGCGCCGGGGCGCCCGCAGGGCGGCTCGACCATCACCCAGCAGGTGGTGAAGAACCTCTCGGTCGGCGACGACGTCACCTACGAGCGCAAGATCCGCGAGATGATCGTGGCCGCGCGCCTGGAGCGCATCCTCACGAAGCCGCAGATCCTCGGGCTCTACCTCAACGGGATCTATCTGGGCCGGGGCGCCTACGGCATCGAGATGGCGGCGCGCTCCTATTTCGGGAAGTCCGTCGGCCAGCTCACCCTGCCGGAGGCGGCACTGCTGGCCGGCATGCCGAAGGGCCCGAACTTCTACAGCCCCGACAAGTACCCCGACCGCGCCCGCGAGCGGCGCGCCTACGTGCTCTCGCGCCTCAAGGAGGAGGGCGCGATCACGGACGCCCAGATGGCCGAGGCGGTGAAGGCCGATCTGGGCCTGAAGCCCCTCGACACGACCCGGCGCGACAGCGGCTTCTACGTGGTGGACTACCTCAACCGCGAGGCGCGCACCTTCGCGGGCGTCGACTCGCTCACCGCCGGCTCCTTCACGGTGCGCTCGACCATCAATGCCGGGCTCCAGCGCGCCGTCGAGGGCATCCTGCAGGACGGGCTGGCGAACTACGAGCGCGCCACCGGCCGCCAGACCTGGAGCGGGCCCGAACTCAACCTCGCGGACGCCGTGCGCCGGCTGGAAGCCGCCGCGCCGGCCCCCGAGGCGGCGCCGCAGGCCGCGCCTACCGTCACGGGCGCCGAGCCGCCGCCCGCCCGCAAGGGCAAGGCCGCGAAGGCCGCGGCGAAGTCTGCCCCGAAGCCGGCCGGCCCCAAGCCCGCCTGGCAGCGCGCCCTGGAGAGCGCCCGGCCCGTCCTCTACGACGTGCGCTGGCCGCTCGCGGTGGTCTTGGAGAGCGGCCGCAACGGCGTGCGGGTCGGGCTACCCGACGGCCGGGTGGCGAGCCTCGATCCGGGCATCGCCCGCAACCGCCTCCAGACCTACGACGCCGTCCGCGTGAAGCTGCGCGAGGGCAAGGGCGCGCCGCGGGCCGAGATCCGGGTGCGTCCGACCGTGCAGGGCGCCGCGCTCGTGCTGGAGAACCGCACCGGGCGCATCCTGGCGATGGCGGGCGGCTTCTCCTATCCGCTGAGCCAGCTCAACCGGGTGACGCAGGCCGTGCGCCAGCCGGGCTCGACGCTGAAACCGCTGACCTATCTGGCGGCGCTGAACGCCGGCCTGCAGCCCAACACCCTGGTGATGGACAGCGCCGTGACCCTGCCGCCGATCGGGGGCGTCGGCGATTCCTGGTCGCCGAAGAACTACGACGGCGGCGGCTCCGGCCCGACGACGCTCCGGCGCGGGCTCGAATTCTCGAAGAACCTCGTGACCGCGCGCCTCCTTCAGGGCGGGATCGCCGAGAAGGCGCCGGCCAGCCTCAAGCGGGTCTGCGACATCGCCCTGGAGGCGCAGATCTACGCCGCGTGCGAGCCCTACTACCCCTTCGTGCTGGGCGCGCAGCCGGTGCGGATGCTCGATCTGGCGGGCTTCTACGCGGCGGTGGCCAACGAAGGCGCGCGGCCCGCCCCCTACGCGCTCGAATCGGTCGAGCGCGACGGCCGGCCGCTCTACACCCACCAGGCCCGCGAGCCGGTGCGGATCGGCTCGGCCGACCGGGTGGCGTTCTACCAGCTCAAGACCATGCTGCAGGGCGTGGTCCAGCACGGCACCGCCGCGGCGCTCGCCCGCAACGGCGCCACCATCGCGGGCAAGACCGGCACCTCGGAGAACGAGAACGACGCCTGGTTCGCGGGGCTCTCCAACGAGATCTCGGTGG
>NZ_LSIX01000823.1:0-3311 GCF_001556475.1 Methylobacterium sp. CCH5-D2
GCGGCAGATGAAGGGCTCGATCGCCGAGGCGCCGCCGGGCGAGCCGGTGACGCTCGGCGTCACCGTGGTGGAGCACCGCCCGCCCCAGCCCGGCGCCGGGCGGCGCCCGCACCGGGTGCTGGCCGAGGACCAGAGCGGCGACATCACCCTGGTGTTCTTCGGCATGCCCGCGCCCCGCATCGCCAAGATGCTGCCGCTGGGGAGCCACCGCTACGTCTCGGGCAAGATCGAGCTCTGGGACGGGCACCGCCAGATGGTCCACCCCGCCCGCATCATGGACGCGGAGGGCCTGGCCGCCCTCCCCCCGGTCGAGCCGATCTACGGCGCGACCGAAGGCCTGACCTCGCGGGCCATCGGCAAGCTGGCGGTGGCCGCCCTGGAGCGCCTGCCGGTCCTGCCCGAGTCGCAGGACCCCGCCTGGCTCGCCCGCAACACCTGGCCGCCCTTCGCCGAGGCGCTCTCGGCCGAGCACCGGCCGAGAGAAGCGCCCCCGAAGGCTACCGACCCGCTCCAGCCGCCACCCTCCACGCCGACCCGGCGGCGACTGGCCTACGACGAACTCCTGGCCTCGCAGCTGGCGCTGGCGCTGCTGCGCGCCCGCCAGCGCCGCAAGGCCGGCCGCGTCAACGCGGGCGACGGGCGCCTGAGCGCGGATATCGAGGCCGGCCTGCCCTTCGGGCTCACCGGGGCGCAGGCCCGCGCGGTCGCCGAGATCCGCGCGGATCTGGCCGCCGACCGGCGCATGCTGCGCCTGCTCCAGGGCGATGTCGGCTCGGGCAAGACCGCGGTGGCGCTGCTCGCCATGGCGTCGGCCGTCGAGGCCGGGCGGCAGGCCGCCCTGATGGCGCCCACCGAGATCCTGGCCCGCCAGCACTACGAGCGCCTGGCGCCCCTCGCCGGCCCCTTGCGGCTGCGCCTGATCACCGGCCGCGACCGGGCGGCCGAGCGCCGCGCCACGCTCAAGGACCTCGCGGCGGGCGAGATCGACGTGCTGGTCGGCACCCACGCGCTGTTCCAGGAGGCGGTGGTGTTCCGCGATCTCGGCCTCGCGGTGGTGGACGAGCAGCACCGCTTCGGCGTGCACCAGCGCCTCGCGCTCGGCGCCAAGGGCGAGGCGGTCGACTTCCTGGTGATGACCGCGACGCCGATCCCGCGGACCCTCGCGCTCACCTTCTTCGGCGACATGGACGTCTCGGTCCTCGACGAGAAGCCCGCGGGCCGCCAGCCGATCAAGACCGTGACGCTCTCCGTCGACCGGATCGAGGAGGTGGTGGCCGGGCTCGGGCGCGCCTTCGAGCGGGGCGAGCGCGCCTACTGGATCTGCCCGCTGGTGGCCGAATCCGAGTTCGTGGACCTCGCCGCGGCGGAAGCCCGGTTCGAGGACCTGCAGAAGTATTTCGGCGCCGCGGTCGGGCTGATCCACGGCAAGATGCCGGGCCCCGACAAGGATGCCGCCATGGCCCGCTTCCAGGCGGGCGAGACCAAGCTCCTCGTCTCCACCACGGTGGTCGAGGTGGGCGTGGACGTGCCGGAGGCCAGCATCATGGTGATCGAGCACGCCGAGCGCTTCGGGCTGGCCCAGCTCCACCAGCTGCGCGGCCGGGTCGGGCGGGGCTCGGCGGCCTCCTCCTGCCTGCTGCTCTTCCGCGGGCCGCTGGGCCAGGTCTCGCGCGCGCGCCTGGAGATGATGCGCGAGAGCGAGGACGGCTTCCGCATCGCCGAGGCGGACCTGCGCTTGCGCGGTGAGGGCGAGGTGCTGGGCACGCGCCAGTCCGGTGTGGCGGCCTTCCGGCTCGCCCGGCTGGAAAGCGACGCGAATCTGCTGGAGGCCGCCCGCGACGACGCCCGCATGATCGTGGAGCGCGATCCGGGCTTGCGGAGCGCGCGGGGCCGGGCGCTGCGGGTGCTGCTCTACCTGTTCGAGCGCGAGGCGGCGATCCGGCTGCTCGAGGCGGGCTGAGGCGAGCCGGCGTTCGCTCGCCGAACCTGAACGCCCGCGCCCCGGAAAAGCCACGCCGCGACCCTCTCGCGGCCTCGTGAACGCGGGATGAATACGCAGGGCGGAACGCTCCCTGCGACCCAGCGGTTCAGGTGGCGTTCAGATTCCGGCTTGTGCCGGAGGCGCGGCGGGGGCATTATCCCTTGCAGCGTTCAGGCTCCAACCTTAACTCGAGATGAACGGTTTCCTGAACCCATAGGGGACCGACAGCGAAAAGACGGAGGGCAAGCCGATGCTCAACGGACCGTTCCAAGGCCTCCCGGGCTCGTCCGAGGGCTGGACCGCGCACGAGGCGTGGCTCCTGCCGATCACGGACGGCGCCGCCGCCAAGGCCCCGGCCGCCGAGGCGACCGCCGACACGGTGCGCGCCGCCGCGCGCCCGCTCTTCCTCGCGGCCAACGGCCTCGCCCTGGCGCTGGCTCTGCTGCTGGCGGCCGAGACCTCGACGGGCTGGATGGGCGGCCTGCGCAACGCGCCCGTCGCCAAGGCTCCGGTCATCACCGCGAGCGCCTCTTAAGCCTCCCTTCCGCCCGGCCCCGTGTGGCCGGGCCGGACATCCGGGGCCGCGCTCCGCCGGCCGCCCGAATTCAGGCGTCCTGCCGCTCCGCCTTCGGACGCGCCTCGCCATCCCCCTGCTGCGCCGTCCGCAAGGTCGCCGCCATCGCGTGCAGCCGCCCCTGCGGGTCCTCCGGCTGGATCACGCCGGCCGACATCACCAGCTTGGCCGCGTCCTCCACGCTGATGCCGACCTCGATGATGTCCGAGCGCGGCAGGTAGAAGAAGAACCCCGTGGTCGGGTTCGGCGCGCAGGGCAGGAACACCCCGACATAGTCGTGTCCCGCGCCCTCGCCGCGCGGCAGGGCCTCCTGCACCTCGGCCGCCGCGGGCGCCGAGAGGAAGACCACCGACCACGTGCCCTTCACGGGGAACTCGACCAGCCCGACCGTGCGGAACGAGGTGCCGTTGGCCGAGAACAGGGTCTCGAAGATCTGGCGCAGGCCCCGGTAGAGCCCCGAGATCACCGGCGTGCGGGCGAGCAGCACCTCGCCGAACTCGATCACCGAGCGCCCGACGAGGTTGGCCGTGAGGAAGCCGAGCAGCGTTACCGCCAGGAAGGCGATGACGAGGCCGAGGCCGGGGATCGAGAAGGGCAGGTAGTGGTCCGGCAGGTAGCTCGCCGGCACCAGCGGCTTCACCCAGCCGTCGATCAGCGCGATGAACCACCAGGTCAGGTAGGCGGTGATGGCCAAGGGCCCCGCCACGATGATGCCGGTGAGGAAGTAGGTCCGCAGCCGCCCGCGGGCGCTCACCC
>NZ_LSIX01000824.1:0-6189 GCF_001556475.1 Methylobacterium sp. CCH5-D2
CTCTCCCATAGGGAGAGGTCTGCTTTCGCAGAAAGCCGGGTGAGGGGTATGACGTCGCGGGATGGGGCTCGGCGCTGAACGCGCGTCGACGGCGTGCGCGATTCTGTGAGGTCATACCCCTCACCCCAACCCTCTCCCTACGGGAGAGGGAGTGCGGCGCGGTCCCGTGCCCGAGCCTGGGGCAGCGTCATGCGATCGCCCCGGGTGGATCGCGTGGGCTTGGCGGGTGTATGCGCCGGGGCAGACGCTACCCTTGCGCCACCCCCGGATGCACCCCGCGATGACGACGACCCTCGACGACCTGATGCCGCTGCTGGAGCGGATCGCCACCGCGCTGGAGCGGGCGGCCCCGCCGCAGCGGCTGCCGACCGACGTGAGCGCCGCCGACGCCTTCGTCTGGGGGCCGGACCGCCGGCTGCAGCCGGTGCCGCAGGTCAATCGCGTCGAGATGGGGCTTCTCACCGGCATCGACCGCAACCGCGACATCCTGGCCGACAACACCGCACGCTTCGCCAAAGGGCTGCCCGCCAACAACGCGCTGCTCTGGGGCGCGCGCGGCATGGGCAAGTCCTCGCTCGTGAAGGCGGTGCAGGCCGAGGTGAACGCCCGGCGTGCCGCAGGCGACCTGCCGATGAAGCTCGTCGAGATCCACCGCGAGGACATCGAGGCGCTGCCCGACCTGATGGCCCTGCTGCGACCGGACCCGCACCGCTGGATCGTGTTCTGCGACGATCTCTCGTTCGACGCCGACGACACCTCGTACAAGTCGCTGAAGACGGCGCTCGACGGCGGCATCGAGGGGCGGCCCGGCAACGTCCTGTTCTACGCCACCTCGAACCGGCGGCATCTGCTGGCCCGCGAGATGGTGGAGAACGAGCGCTCCACGGCGATCAACCCGGGCGAGGCGGTGGAGGAGAAGGTCTCGCTCTCCGACCGGTTCGGGCTCTGGCTCGGCTTCCACAAGTGCAGCCAGGACGAGTACCTGGCGATGATCCGCGCCTACGTTGACCATTACGGCTTGAGCTTGGACCCGGATCGGCTGCGGGCCGAGGCGCTCGAATGGTCGACCACCCGCGGCTCGCGCTCGGGCCGCACCGCCTTCCAGTTCATCCAGGATCTCGCCGGCCGGCTCGGACAGCGGCTCGGCTGAAACGCGAACGGCGGCCGTCGCCGGCCGCCGCTCCCAGATCCCATGTCCCGGACAATCAGTTGCTGGCGAGCTGGCTCATCGGGTCGATCGGCGCGCCGCCCTTGCGGATCTCGAAGTGCAGCTGGGGCGAGGTGACGTTGCCCGAGGCGCCGGACTTGGCGATCGTCTGGCCGCGCTTCACCTTCTCGCCGGGCTTCACGTCGATCTCGCCGTTGTGGGCGTAGGCCGAGACGTAGCCGTTCTGGTGGCGCACCAGCACGAGCTTGCCGTAGCCCTTCACGTCCGAGCCGGCGTAGGCGACCGTGCCGTCCTCGGCGGCCTTCACCTGCGTGCCCTCCGGGACCGCGATGTTGATGCCCTCGTTGCCGGACGTGCCGTAGCCCGAGATCACCCGGCCCTTGGCCGGCCAGCGGAAGTTCTGCTCCGGGGCCGCCGGGGCGGCCGGCGCCTGGGCGACCGAGCCGGTGCTCGCGGGCTCCGCCTTCTCGGCAGGCTTGGCGGCGACCTTCTTCTCGGCCGCGGCGGCCTTCTCGGCGGCCAGCTTCTCGGCGGCGGCCTTGTCGGAGGCGGCCTTCGCGGCCTCCTTCGCGGCGTCCTTGGCGGACTTCGCCTCGGCGAGCTTCTTGGCGGCCTCCTTGGCGGCCTCCGCCTTGGCGAGCCGGGCCTCGGCCTCGGCCTTGCGGGCAGCTTCCGCCTTCGGGTCGGGCTTCGCCTCGGCCTTCGGCTCGACCTTGGCGGTCTGGCCGGGGCGGACGTGCTTCTTCTTCTCGGCCTCGAGCGCCGCGGCCTTCTGGGCAGCCTCCTTGGCGGCCTTGGCCTCGGCGAGCTTCCTCGACGCTTCCTTGGCCGCCTCTCGGGCGGATTCCTTGGCGGCTTCGGCCTTCGCCGCCGCCTCGCGGGCGGCGGCCTCGCGCTTGGTCTCGGCGACGCGCTTCTGCTCGTCCTGGCGCTTCACCTCGGCCGCCTTCAGGCGCTCGGCCGGTGCGGCCGGCACGGCGCGGGCGCTCATGGCCGGCGTCGCGGCCGGGTTCATGCCGGACGCGTTGTAGACCGGGATCACGATCTGGCGGCCGGGGGTGATCTGGCTGGCGCTGGTGAGCCCGTTGGCCGCGAGGATCGCCGAGGCCGGCACGCCGAAGCGGGTCGACATCTGGTTCAGGCTGTCGTTCTGCGCGACCGTGATCGTGGTGCCGCCGCTGGCCGACCAGCCGGCCGCGCCCGTCGAGGCGACCCGGGTGGCGGGCGCGGCGGATGCGGGCTTCATCGCCACGGGCGGCGGCGCCGGCAGGGCGCGGGGCGTGATCGGCGCCGACGGGGCACCGAGCGCCTCGGACTGGATCCGGCCCGTGCGGATGGCGGGCGCCGGCGCGAGGTCGGTGTCCGGCAGGCTGCCGGTCGCGGCCGGCTCGCTCGCGCGGTTCGACGCGAACGGGTTGGTGAAGGGATCGCCGAGACGCATCGTGTCCGACGAGCAGGCGGCGGCACCGCCGCCGATGATTCCGATGAGGGCGACGCGCGACAGCGTCCGCATCCCCCGACCAGCCACGCGAACCCGCATCGACGCACCCGTTTGCCTGACGCAACTTGATGCGGTCATTCAAACCGGATTCAGGTTAAGCAACCGTTCCCGTAAACCACGTTCGGCGAGGGTGCGGAACTCTCCGAGGACTTGGCCCGGATAGGGCGCGGGGCATCCGGCCGGCCCGACGCTCGCCGTTTCCGAACGCGGCGCCCCCCTCTCCCCGCGTGCGGGGAGAGGGGATCCGGCGTCACCGGCCGAAGCCTGTCTACAGGGCGAGCGCCCGCCCAGGAACCAGTCCGGCGAGCCGGGCCGGCGGACCGGTCTCGCAGCCCTCCGGGGCGTGGCGGTAGAGCGTCAGCCGGCAGTCGCCCGCGTGTCCGAGGCCCGCCACGAGGCGCCCGTCCGGGGCGAGCGCGGCGATCCAGGCGGGGCTCAGCGCGCCGACCGCGCCGTTGATCAGGACCCGGTCGAAGGTCTCCGCCCCGGCCCAGTCCAGCCCGTCCGCGTGCAGGACGGCGACCGGCGCATCCGGGGTAATCCGTCCGCGCGCCGCGTCCGCCAGGGTGGCGTAGCGCTCCAGGCTCGTCACTGCGGCGCCGAGTTCGGCGAGCAGCGCCGTCACGTATCCGGAGCCCGTGCCGACCTCCAGGACGCGCTGGCCGGGCGCGACGCGGAGCAGCGCCAGCATCCGGGCGACGGTGCCGGGCGCCGTCATCACGGCCCCGCAGGCCAGGGGCAGGGCGAGGTCGCGCCGGGCGAGGTCGGCGTGCTCGGGCGGCGCGAAGCGGGCGCGCGGCACCCGCTCCATGGCGCGCAGAACCGCCCGGTCGCGCAGGCCCCGCCCGAGCAGCGCCAGCACGAAGGCCGCGTTGCCGACGGCCTCCTCGGCGGGGCCGTCGTGGAGGGCCGCCGCGGCGGCGCCGTCGGGCTGCACCCGCGCTACTCGGCAAACGCCTGGGCGAAGCGGGTCAGCGTCGGCTCGTCGGTGAGGTCGAGGCGCAGCGGCGTCACCGAGATGCGGTGCTCGGCGATGGCCTTGAGATCGGAGCCGTTGCCCGGCTCGAAGCGCGCCTTGGCGAAGGCGAGCCAGAAATACGGGTTGCCGCGCCCGTCCGTGCGGGCGTCGATGGCGAGCAGCGCCTGGTTGCGCTGCCCTTGCGCGGCCACCGCGATGCCCTGCACGGCGCCGGGCTCGCAATCGGGAAAGTTCACGTTGACCAGGATGCCGGGCTCGATCCCCGTCTCCAGGATCTTGGCGATCACCCGCTTCCCGTGCTCCCGGGCGCAGTCCCACTTCAACGAGCCGCGCCCGCCGGGACCGTAGGCCTGGCTCAGCGCGATCGAGCGGATCCCCAGGATCGTGCCCTCCATGGCGGCGGCGATCGTGCCCGAATAGGTCACGTCCTCGGCGACGTTCTGGCCGCGGTTGACCCCCGACAGGACGAGGTCCGGCGGATGGTCGGCGAGGATGTGGCGCACGCCCATGATCACGCAGTCGGACGGCGTGCCCTTGATGGCGAAGCGCTGCTCCGAGACCTGGCGCAGGCGTAAGGGATCGTTCAGCGAGAGCGAGTGCGACACGCCCGACTGGTCGGTCTCGGGCGCGACCACCCAGACGTCGTCCGAGATCTCGCGGGCGATCGCCTCCAGCGTGGCCAGGCCCGGCGCGTGGATGCCGTCGTCGTTGGTGACGAGAATGCGCATCAGTTCGCGGGTCCCTCGATCCGGGTGAGGCCGCCCATATAGGGCTGCAAGGCCGACGGCACCGTGACGCTGCCGTCGGGATTCTGGTAGTTCTCCATCACGGCGATGAGCGCGCGGCCGACCGCGACGCCCGAGCCGTTGAGCGTGTGCACGAACTGAACGCCCTTCTGGCCCGTGGGGCGGTAGCGCGCGTTCATCCGCCGCGCCTGGAACTCGCCGCAGACCGAGCAGGAGGAGATCTCCCGGTAGGTCTCCTGGCCCGGCACCCAGACCTCGATGTCGTAGGTCTTCTGGCTGGCGAAGCCCATGTCGCCGGTGCAGAGCGTCATCACCCGGTAGGTGAGGTCGAGCTTCTTCAGCACCGCCTCCGCGCAGGCCAGCATGCGCTCGTGCTCTTCGGCCGACTTCTCGGGGGCGGTGATCGAGACGAGTTCCACCTTGTTGAACTGGTGCTGGCGCAGCATCCCGCGGGTGTCGCGGCCGGCCGCACCCGCTTCCGCGCGGAAGCAGGGGGTGAGCGCGGTGAAGCGCAGGGGCAGCTCGTCCTCGGCGAGGATCGATTCGCGCACGAGATTGGTCAGGGGGACCTCTGCCGTGGGGATCAGCCAGAAGTCGTCGCCCGCCGCGAACTGGTCGTCCCGGAATTTCGGCAGCTGCGCGGTGCCGAACATCGCCTCGTCGCGCACCAGCACCGGCGGCGCCACCTCCGTGTAGCCGTGCTCGGTGGTGTGCAGGTCCATCATGAACTGGCCGAGCGCCCGCTCCATCCGGGCGAGGTGGCCCTTGAGCACCACGAAGCGCGAGCCGGAGATCTTCGCCGCCGCCTCGAAATCCATGAGCCGCATGGCCTCGCCGATCTCGAAATGCTGGCGGCCCGCGCTCAGGCGCTCGCGGCCGGCCTCGTGGCGGCGGTACTCGACGTTGCCGTGCTCGTCGGCGCCCTCCGGCACGTCGGGCTTGGGCCGGTTCGGGATCGCGGCGAGGCGCTCGTCCAGAACCCGGCCGGCCTCGGCCTGGGCGGCCTCCAGCGCGGGTCCCTCCTCCTTGAGGCGGGCGACCTCGGCCATCAACTCCGCGGCGCGGGCCTCGTCCCGCGCCTTCTTGGCGGCGCCGATCTCCTTGGCGAGCGCGTTGCGGCGCTCCTGGTTGGCCTGGGCCGCCGAGGTCGCGGTCTTGCGGGCGTCGTCGAGGGCGACCAGCTCGGCCGACAGGGGCGCGAGGCCGCGGCGCTCGAGGTCGCGGTCGAAGGCGTCCGGGTTCTCGCGGATGGCGCGGATGTCGTGCATGGGCTGGCTCGGGCGATGATGCGCCCGCTTTGCCGCATCGCGCCCGGCGCGACAAGGTTTGGGAGGACGCGACCCAGGCGCCGCTTCGGCTTCGACCCGCGCATCGCTCTCCCTCCCCCCTCTGCGGGCAGGGCGATCGCGTATGCCGGGCGAGCCTGACCGCGGTCAGGCGCGGGTCCCCTCTCCCATAGGGAAAGGTCTGCTTTCGCAGAAAGCCGGGTGAGGGGTATGAGGTTTCCGAACGAGACGCGGCCCCGAACGCGCGTCGATGCCGTGCTCAGTCCTGTAAGGTCATACCCCTCACCCCGACCCTCTCCCTATGGGCAGGGCGATCGCATATGCCGGGCGAGCCCCGAGGCGGATAGGGCGCGGGTCCCCTCTCCCGTGCGGGAGAGGGACAGGATGAGGGACGAGAACTGTCAGGATGGGGCGTAGCAGGCCCGCTCGGTGGCGTCGCGTCATGTCCGTAGAGTTCTCATCCCTCACCCCAACCCTCTCCCGCACCTGTCTCTTATACACATCTCCGA
>NZ_LSIX01000825.1:0-207 GCF_001556475.1 Methylobacterium sp. CCH5-D2
GAGGGTCGGCGGGGCGATCCCGCGCGGGTCGAGCCGCAGGCGCAGCATCCGAGCGCCCGCACCGCTCCCGGACCGGATCTGCCGGGCGAGGGCGGACGGGAGCGTGCCCGCCGGCGCGAGCGCGCGCAGCAGCGCGCCCGCGCCCGGCGTCGCGTGCAGCACCCGCGCACCATCCTCCGCGAGCACGAGGCGGATGTCGGCGGGGCC
>NZ_LSIX01000826.1:0-236 GCF_001556475.1 Methylobacterium sp. CCH5-D2
GCCCGCCGGCGCCTCGGCCGTCACGTCGAGCCGCCCGCCCGGCTGCGCATCGACGCTGACGATGCGCAGCCGGGCGGGCGTGGCCGCGGGCGGGGCCTCGGGCTGGGACAGCACCACGGTCGGCGCGTCGGGCGCCGTCAGGGCGACCAGGGGCTTGGCCGTCCCGGTGACGGCCACCGCCACGCTCTGGCCGGAGGCGACCGCGCGCCCGTCCGGCCCGGTGGCGCGCAGCGAGA
>NZ_LSIX01000827.1:0-3986 GCF_001556475.1 Methylobacterium sp. CCH5-D2
CTCGCCCAGGACCGCGGTCTCGCCGGGCCGCAGGGCGATGCCGTGGGCGCGGATCCGTCCCGCCCGGGCCAGCCCCTCGGCGCTCCGGTCGGTGCGGCCGTAGCCGCTGCCGCCGAGGACGAGCACCGCGTCGGCAGCGCCCGCTCCGATGGCGGCGGCGATGGCCTCGACCTCGTCCGGGACGGCGACGCGCTCGGTGGCGCCGCCCCTGTCCGCGATCAGGGCGGCGAGCAGCGGCGACGATCCGTCCGGCGTCGGGGTGCCGGTCGCGACGAGGCGCAGGCGGGGCGTCCGGACGGCGACCATGTCCAGCCCGGCCATCGCCAGGGTGAGGAGGTGGAGGGGACCGACCCGCTCGCCCGCCGCGAGCAGGCACGCGTCCGCGGCCAAGTCCTCGCCGGCCTCGCGCGTGCCCTCCCGCGCGGCGAGATCTTCCACCGCGCCGTGCTCCGCCAGCCCTTCGGGCGGCAGGACGGCGTCGGTGCGGGCGGGCAGCCTCTCACCGGCCTCGACCCAGGCCGGCCGGGACGGCAGGGGCACCGGCGCGTAGGGCGAGGCACCGGCGATCGCGGCGGAATCGATCGCGAAACCGTCCCGCAGGGCCTCGCGGCCGGCGGGCAGCGGGCGCGGTGCCGCGACCGCCCGCGCGGCGATCCGCCCCCGCGCCTCCGCGAGCGGGACCAGCCGCTCGGCGACCGGCGCGACGCCGGCACAGAGCAGGCCGAGCGCGTCCCCGAGCGGCGTCAGCGCCGCGGAGGCGGACCGGCTCATCGGCGCCCGCGCCCGTGGCGGGGTGCGGCGCGCGGCGGGCCCGGCGGCAGAGATGTTCCGGCTCGCATCATGGTCGGAGCGATGCGTCATCCGCGGGCGCGGATCAAGGCTTCGTGCGATGCGCGTCGGAGAACCGCAGGTCGGGAGCCGGCGACATCCGGACCGTCACTCGGCTATGCTTTGCCGTCCGACCGAGGATCATCCCCGATGACGTGTCTCCGCCGGCTCGCCGGCCTTTTGCTGACCGGGTTCTTCGTCGTCACGCCCGCGCTGCTGCTTGCCCTGCCGGCCTCGGCCCAGATGCGGGGGCATGGCGGCCCGGTCCGCGCCCTCGCCCTGAGCCCGGACGGGCGCCTGGCGATCTCGGGCAGCTTCGACCAGTCGGCCATCCTGTGGGGCCTCGATACCGGCACTGCGCTCGGCGTGCTGCGCTTCCACGAGGGCGCGGTGAACGCCGTCGCGGCGCTGCCCGACGGGCGCTTCGCCAGCGCCTCCGAGGACGGGCGCATCGCCCTGTGGCGGCTCGGGCGCGCGGAGCCGGAGCAGGTGCTCGACGGGCATGCCGGGCCGGTGGCGGGCCTCGCGGTCTCGGCGGACGGCACCGCGCTCGCCTCGGCCTCCTGGGACGGGACGGCGCGGGTCTGGCCGCTCGACGGGGGCACCCCCCGCGTGCTGGAGGGGCATCGGGGCAATGTCAACGCCGTGGCCTTCCTGCCGGACGGGCGGCCGGTGACGGCGGGCGCCGACGCGACCGTGCGGGTCTGGCCGCGCGAGGGCGCCTCCCCGGACGTCGCGACGCTGCCCACGGCGCTCAGCGCGCTCGCGGTGAGCGCGGACGGGGAGATCGCGGCGGCGGGCGCCGACGCGATCCTGCGCTTCCTGCGCCCGGACGGGACGGTCCGCGCCGCCGTGGAACTCGGGCCCCAGCCGGTGATCGCGCTGGCGCCGTCGCCGGACGGAACCCGGGTCGCCGCCGCGACGGCGGGTGGGACCGTCGCGGTCGTCGAGCGGGAGACGGCCCGCGTGCTGCTGCGTCTCGTCGGGCCGGGCCTGCCGGTCTGGTCCGTGGCGTGGCGGCCCGACGGGCGCGAGCTCGTCACGGGCGGCGGCGACCGCCTCGTGCGCCGCTGGGATGCCCGGAGCGGCGAGCCGATCGGCGCTCTTGCCATGCCACGCCCGGGCGATCCGCTGGCGGCCTATCACGGCGAGCGCGGCGCGGAGGTGTTCGGGGCCTGCGTCGCCTGCCACACCCTGACGCCGAACGAGGGCACGCGGGCCGGGCCGACGCTCGCCGGCCTGTTCGGCCGCCGCATCGCGAGCGTGCCGGACTACCGCTACTCCGAGCCGTTGAAGCGGATGGACATCGTCTGGACGCCCGAGACCGTGGCGCGCCTCTTCGAGGTCGGGCCGGCCCGCTACACGCCGGGCACGAAGATGCCCGAGCAGACCATCGGCAGCGCCGCCGACCGGGAGGCCCTGGTCCGCTTCCTGGAGAAGGCGACGCGTCTGCCCTAGCCGTCCGCCCGCTCGCGGAAGTAGTCCTCGCTCGTGCGCGGCTTGGCGCGCTCGGGCATGGCGTGCGGGTCGAAGCCCTGGTTGAGCGCTGCCTCGACGCGGCAATCGTCGCACATCGTCAGCGAGCGGAGGCGCTCCGCGCCGGCCGAGCCGGTGAACATCCAGTGCCGCTCGGCGAGGCGCTCGATCACCCGCTCGATCGTGGCGCGCGTGCCGAAGGGCTTGGCGCAGGCCGTGCAGCAGAAGGGCTCCTCCTCCTTCACGACGCGCCGGGGCGCCGCCCAGGCCTCGAAATCCACCTGCGGGATCAGCGCGATCACGTCCTCCGGGCAGGTCGCGGCGCAGAGGCCGCACTGCACGCACAGGCTCTCCTCGAAGGCGAGCAGCGGCTTGTCGGCGCTGTCGGTGAGCGCATGGGTCGGGCAGGCGCCGACGCAGGAGAGGCACAGGGTGCAGTCCTGCGTGCGGAAATCGAGGCCGCCGAAGGGCGCGCCAGCCGCCAGCGGGACCCGCGCCACGGGGGCGGGGGCCGCGACGTGCATCTCCCGGAAGGCCTGACGCAGCACGGCGCGCTTGGGCCCCTCGGGCACGAGGCCGGCCGGCTTCGCCGTGGGGGTCCCGAGCGGGGCCGCGCGCAGCGCCTCGCCGAGGGCGTCCGGGTCGTCGGTCTCGATCGTCGCGACCAGCGCCGCGCCGCTCTCTGCTCCGTAGCCCAGCGCCCGCGCCAGGGTGTCGGCGAGGTCGAGTGTGCGGTGGAGCGGCGCGATGTCGTGCTTCGGGCGCGCCCGGGTCAGCACGCGGACCGCCGCCGCACCGTAGGCGCACAGGGCCGCGATCGCCTCCGGACCGATCTGGGTGACTTCGTTGACCTGGACCGGCAGGACATGGGCCGGCAACCCGTCACCGTACCGCCCGAGCGCGTCGATCAGGGGCTCGCCGTGGTCGCCGTCGTGGAAGAGCACGAGCGCGCGCTCCCCGCCCGCCGCCCGGTAGGCCCGCATCAGGCCGCGCAGGCGCCGCATCAGCGCGTCGGCCGGGGGCAGCGCGTAGGCGGCGGCGCCCGTCGGGCAGACGGCCGCGCAGCTGCCGCAGCCCGCGCAGACATGCGGGTCGATCGCGACGGTGTCGCCCGCGGACGTGATCGCCCCGGTCGGGCAGACCTCGAGGCAGCGGGTGCAGCCGGTGATGCGCGAGCGCGAATGGGCGCAGAGCGAGCCGTGGAAGTCGATGAAGCGCGGCTTGTCGAATTCGCCGACGAGGTGGGAGGCCTCGCGGACCAGGCGCTCGACGGCGGCCGGGTCGCGCGGGTCGGCGCGCAGGTAGCCGGGGCGGACCTCGTGGGCCGGGAACAGGGGCGCGCCGCCCGAGAGGTCGAGCACGAGGTCGCAGGTCGAGACGGCGCCGTCGCGCGGCGCCCCGAAGAGGAGGTGGGTGCGCGACGACGGCGCCGGCAGGGCGTAGTCGTCGATGCGCAGTTCGAACGCGCCGAGATGCCCCTTCGCACCCCGGATCGTGCCCCGCAGCACCGGGAAGGTGTTGCGGTGGAGCGGCGCGACCTCGCCCGGCCGCGACAGGAGCACGGTGACGTCGAGATGCTCGGCGAGCCGCTGCCCGGCCTCGACCGCGACGGCGTCCCGCCCGTAGACGAGGGCGACGCCCCGGCTTACCAGCGGCACGGTCCCGGCGGGCGGCACCGGCTC
>NZ_LSIX01000828.1:0-1470 GCF_001556475.1 Methylobacterium sp. CCH5-D2
GTGGAGGCCCGGCTCGGGGCGCGGCTGGCGCCCGGCGCGCTCGCGGCCCTGGTCGCCGCGCTCCCGGCGCAACCGTGATACTTCGCTTGATCCCCCGGAAGACGAGAGCCCGACCCATGGCGGTGCAGCATCCGACCCGCGGCCCGGCAGATCTGCCGCACCGCCTGCACTACGCCTGGGTGGTGGCGGGGGTGACCTTCGTGGTGCTGCTGATCGGCGCCGGGATCCGGGCGACGCCCGGCATCCTGATCGTGCCGCTGGAGCGCGAGTTCGGCTGGTCGACGGCCACGATCGCCGGGGCGGTGGCGGTCAACATCTTCCTGTACGGCATGATCGGCCCCTTCGCGGTGGCGATCATCGAGCGCTTCGGCCTGCGCCGCTCGGTCTGCGCCGCGCTCCTCGTGCTCGCCGCGGGCACCGCCGCGACGGTGTTCATGCGGGCCTCCTGGCAGATGGTGGCGCTCTGGGGCGTGCTGGTGGGCTCAGGCAGCGGCATGGTGGCCAACGTGCTGGGCGCGACGGTGGCCGGGCGCTGGTTCGGGCGCCACCGCGGCCTCGTGGTGGGGCTGCTGACCGCCAGCAGCGCCACGGGCCAGCTCGTCTTCCTGCCGCTCTTGGCCCACATCGTGGTCGATCACGGCTGGCGCGCGGTGGCGCTGACGGTGGCCGCGACCGCGCTCGGCCTCGTGCCGCTGGTGGCGCTGCTGATGCGCGACCGCCCGGCCGACCTCGGCCTGCCGCGCTACGGCGAGCGCGCGCTCCAGCCGGCCCCGAAGGGGGGCGTCAACCCGGCCCGGCGGGCGCTGCAGGGGCTGGCAGCGGGCGCGCGCAGCCGCGACTTCTGGCTCTTGGCCGGCACCTTCTTCGTCTGCGGCGCCTCGACCAACGGGCTCGTCGGCACCCACCTGATCCCGGCCTGCCTCGACCGCGGCATCCCGGAGGTGACGGCGGCCTCGATGCTGGCGCTCATGGGGATCTGCGACCTGCTCGGCACCACGGCGTCCGGCTGGCTCACCGACCGGGTCGATCCCCGCAAGCTGCTGGCGTGGTACTACGGCCTGCGCGGGCTCTCGCTCGTCTTCCTGCCCCAGGCCTTCGACGGCAGCCTCTACGGCCTCTCGCTCTTCGCGGTGTTCTACGGGCTCGACTGGATCGCCACCGTGCCGCCGACCGTGGCGCTCGCCGGCCGCGCCTTCGGCGAGGAGAACGCCGCGCTGATGTTCGGCTGGATCGCGGCGGCCCACCAGATCGGCGCGGCCTGCGCCGCCTGGGCGGCGGGCCTCGTCCGCACCGGCACGGGCGACTACGCCTCGGCCTTCGTGGCGGCGGGCTTCCTCTGCCTCGTCGCCGCCGCGATGGCGATGCTGATCGGCCGCGACGCCCCTCGCGCCGAGCCGGTGCCGGCCTGAAGGTCGGGGATCCCCAAGGGTGTCACACCCTTGGGCGGGGTCCGGGGCGCGCAGCCCCGGG
>NZ_LSIX01000829.1:0-2112 GCF_001556475.1 Methylobacterium sp. CCH5-D2
CCCCGGTCCCGGCCGCCCGCCCCGTCGAAACCGCCCGGCTGCCCGCCGAGGCCGAGAGCGACTGGGTCCGCCTGATGCTCGACTTCGAGAACGACCGCGCGCTCGCCGGGCAGGACCGGCGCCGCACCGGGACGGCGTGAGCGCGCGATGAGGTCCCGCACCCGACATTCGGCCGGTGGCTTGGTCGGCGCGCTCGCACGGGCCGCGGTGCTGATCGCGGCGCTGGCGGCGTCCGCAGGGCTCGCCGCCGGGCCCACCGCCGCCCAGAGCTTCCTCGGCGCCGGCCCGGCCGAGCGCCTGACGGTGCCGCCGACCGGCGACGCCCTGCGTCCGCCGCCGCCGCCGCCCGCCGCGCCGGCCCGGCCCGCCGCGCCCGAGGCCGAGCGCCGGATCTCCCCGCAGGCGGCGATCGCGCCGGCCCGGCGCTTCCCGGCCGGCACGCGGGGCTACCGCCTGTCGGGCGAGGAGGCCTCGCTCGCCTTCCCGGTCTACCTCACCGAGGCCCAGGCCCGGGGGAGCGCGCGGCTGCGCGTCTCCTACATCTCGTCGATCTCGGTCGCGCCCGAATCCTCGGAACTCGTGGGCAGCGTCAACGGCCAGCGGGTCGGCTGGACCCGGATCCAGGCGCCGGGCGCCGTGAAGGTGGTCGAGTTCGTCCTGCCCGAGGGCCTGCTGAAGGCGGGCTACAACGCCGTCACCCTGGCGGCGAGCCAGCGCCACCGTGTCGATTGCTCGATCGAGGCCACCTACGAGCTCTGGACTCAGATCGATCCCTCCCGCTCCGGCCTCGTGGTGCCGCCCGCGGGCGACCTCGACCTGAAGACGCTGGCAGCGCTGGAGCCCGACGAGAGCGGGGCGCTGCCCGTGGGCGTCATCCTCGCCGAGAAGCCGAGCCTGGAGCGCCTGGAGCGGATGATCGGCGCCGTACAGGCAGTGGCCCTGGTCGGGCGCCTCGCGCGGCCCGCCGTCACGTTCGGCGCCCCGCTCAATGGGCGCACCGGCGTGAACCTCCTGGTCGGCACGGCGGCCGAGATCCGCGGCTACGAGGGCATCGAGGAGGTCGGACCGATCACCGGGCCGCGCCTCGCCCTGCTGCCGCAGCGGGGGAGCCGGGCGCCGGTCCTCGTGGTCACGGGCCCCGGCGGGGCGGACGTGCGCCAGGCCATCGCCACGCTCGCGGCATCGGGCCAAGCATCGGGCCAAACATCCGGCCAAGCATCGGGCCAGGGCGAAGAGGGCCCCGCCGGGACGCCGGCCGGCACGGACCTCACCACCCTCACCCGCGGCTATCCGATCCGCGGCGGCGAGGATCTGACGCTCGAGCGGCTGGGGGTGGCGACCCGCGAGTTCAGCGGCCGCCAGCTCCGGGTCGCCTTCGAGGTGCGCTTCCCGGCCGATTTCGTGCCGGCCGACTACGGCAAGGTGATGCTGCATCTGGCCGGCGGCTACGCGGCGGGGCTGGAACCGAGCGCCCAGATCGTGGTGGACATCAACGGCCGCAACGCGGCGAGCGTGGCGCTGCCCTACAGTCGCGGCGAGGTCTTCGACGACAGCGCCATCCCGCTCCCCCTGAGCCTGTGGCGGCCGGGCCTGAACCGGGTCGAGATCAGCGCCCAGCTGCCGGCGCTGGCGGACCGGGCCTGCGACACGCTGGCGCCCGCCATGAAGCGGGCCCGCTTCCTCTTCCTCGACCGGACGCGCCTCGTCGTGCCCGCCCTCGCCCGCGCGGTGCGCCAGCCCGATCTCGCCGCCGTGAAGGCCGGCGCCGTGCCCTTCCTGGCGCCGGGCGCCCGCCCGCGCCTCGTCCTGCCGACGCCCGACCGCGACTCGGCGGACGCCGCCGCGACGCTCGTGGCCCGGCTCGCCATCGCGGCGGGCCGCGTCATCGACTTCGAGCTCGCCACCGACGAGCGGGCGGGCGGAGGGGCCGCAGGCGGCGGCGCGAGCCTCGTTGTCGCCCCGGTGCGCGCGCTCAACCCGGTGACGCTCCAGGCGGTCGGCCTCGATCCGGACCAGGTCCGGCGGATCTGGGAGGGCCGGGCCGAGACCGTGGCCACGCCCGGCCCCTTCGGGACCGAGGGCGTGCTCACCCTCGACCGGCTGCGCCGCAAC
>NZ_LSIX01000082.1:0-2785 GCF_001556475.1 Methylobacterium sp. CCH5-D2
GAACCGCGCCATGCCCCCTCTCCCATAGGGAGAGGGTTGGGGTGAGGGGTATGACCTCACAGGACAGCGCTCGACATCGACGCGCGTTCAGCGCCGCGCCGCGTTTTGCAGCCTCATACCCCTCACCCGGCTCTCTGCGAAAGCAGACCTCTCCCTACGGGAGAGGGGACCCGCGCTTCGTTCCGAGACGATGCGTTAGACCGAACCCAGGATGCGTCGTGCAGCGAGCACCGGAGCGACCGACCGGGGGCGGCTCCAACCTCTCGTATCGAGGCGCTCCCCTGCACCGAACCGGTGCCCGCTTCGGCGCAAGAGAGCGCTCTAGGGCCGCACCGGTGCCTCGGGCTCAGGGGGGATCGGGCGCGGCCGGCCCGCCTCGTCGATGGCCACGAAGGTGAAGGTCGCCGCCGTCACCCGCTCGCGGATCTGGGTGCAGAAGCGGCGGGCCCAGGCCTCGACGGCGATCTTCATCGAGGTGCGGCCGACCTGAACGACGCGCGTGTAGACGCAGAGCACGTCGCCGACCCGCACCGGGCGGATGAAGGTCATCGCGTCGAGCGCGACCGTGACGACGCGCCCCTGGGCCCGGTCGACCCCCGCGATGCCGCCGGCCTGATCCATCTGCGAGAGAACCCAGCCGCCGAAGATGTCGCCGTTGGCGTTGGTGTCGGCCGGCATCGCGATGGTGCGGACCGTGAGGTCGCCGCGCGGCTGCTCCGCGGCCTCGCCGCCCTCCGGCATCCGCGGCCCGCTCAGGGCATCAGGCCGCCGAGCTTCAGCCCGGCAGCCAGGAAGATCGCGAGGGCGCAGACGTAGCATTCGAGCGGCACGTGCCGCCACAGGTCCGGCAGACGTGACGCCTCGCGGGTCGCGGCTCTGTTCACGGGGCTGTCCTCCGAAGCGGCCGATCTGTCGCCGGCCGGCTTGAGCGCCGAGACTAGCCCAACCCGGACGACGCCGGAAGGGCGCGATCCGGGTCCCGTTCGAGGGATCGCGGCCGACCTCGCGGTCCGGGACGAACCGCGGCACCGCGGTAGGAATTCCTAAATAGACCCCGTGCCACCTTGCCGGGCGGGAGGCCACTGGGATGTCCGTGAAGCGCGTCACCGTCGATATCCTGCCGCGCAGCCGGGCGATCCGCTGGCTGGCCGGCTCCGGGGCGGCCGTGCAGCCGGACATCCAGGCCCGGCTCCTGGGCGCGTTCATCGTGCCGCTCTCGTCCGCGGCGATGGGCCTGTGCACGGGGGTCGGCCTCAAGGTCGTGGCCGTCGCGCGCCATCCCGAGGCGGTCTTCCTCTGGCTCATCGGCGCCGAGTGCCTGATCTTCCTCCTGCGGGCCGGCCTCGATTACGCCACCGCGCGGGCCGAGGCGCGCGGGCGTGCCATCCCCCTCGACGCCTACTGCGCGCTGGGGCTCGCGTGGTCCACGAACATCGGCCTCTCCGCCGCGCTCTGCTTCGCGACCGACGACCCCGTTCTCCATGTGCTCGCCCCCGCCATCGTGATGGGCATCGTCAGCGGCGTCGTGATGCGCGACAACGGGGCGCCGCGCTACCTCGTCGCGCTGATCCTGCTGTGCAGCATGCCCCTGATGGTCGCGGCCCTGGTCGACAACGAGCCGTGGTTCCGGATCCTGCTGGTGCTGGTGCCGGTCTTCGTCCTCTCGACCATCCTGAAGGTCTTCGAGCTGCACCAGCTCTATCTCGCGGCGCTCCTGGCCGAGCGCGCCAGCGAGCGGCGCGCGACCCACGACGCGCTCACGGGGCTGTACAACCGCGCCGGGCTGATGACCGCACTCGGCCGCATCCTGCAGCGCTGCGGCAGCGAGCGCTTCGCGCTGCTGTACCTCGACCTCGACGGCTTCAAGGCGATCAACGACCGCTACGGACACGCCGCGGGCGACCAGCTCCTCCAGGCCGCGGCGACGCGGATCGGCGCGGCGGTGCCGTCGGCCTGCGTCGCGGCGCGCCTCGGCGGCGACGAGTTCGTCGTCCTCGCGCCCGATTGCGGTGCGGCGGAGGCCGAGAGCCTCGGCGCGGCGGTGATCGCGGCGGTGGCCCAGCCCTACGACCTCGCGGGCGGCGCGGCGCGGGTCGGCGTGAGCATCGGCATCGCCTGCGCGGAGGCCGGCTTCAGCGCCGAGGACGTCCTCGCCCGCGCGGACGCCGCGCTCTACCGGGCCAAGGCGGGCGGCAAGGGCCGCTGGGCGCACGCGCCCGCGCGGTCCGAGGCCGCCTGAACGGTCCGCCGCGCCGCCCGAGGGACGCGGCGGCCGGCGTTCTCAGTAATAGAAGCGGCGCGGGCCGTAGAAGCGCGGGCCGCCGTAGAACCGGCGCGGGCCGTAGAACCGGCGCGGACCGTAGAAGCGGCGCGGGCCGTAGAACCGGCGGCCGTAATAGGGCCGCCGGTAATAGCCGCGCGGGCCGTAATAGTACTGCGCCTTCTCGGCGACCGGGGCAGCCCCGGCGGCGACCAGGGCGGCGTCGGGCCCGACCGGGGCGGCCGAAGCCCCCTGCGGCGCGGCCGCCGCGAAGCCCAGGACCAGCAGGGCGGCCAAAAGCAGTTTCCTCAACACGTTCACAGCTCCTCGGTGACGGAGGTTCGAGCGGGAGATACGGCCCGACGCCGCGAAACGCCCGGACCGGCCGGAACGTTGCACGGTTCGCCCGCCGGACGGGCGTCAGGCGATCCGGGTGGTCATGTCGACGGTCGGTGCGGCGCCGCTCTGCTTCACCAGGGCGATGCCGTGCTCGCAATCCTCCCGGCGGGCATAGCCCTCCGCGGA
>NZ_LSIX01000830.1:0-1315 GCF_001556475.1 Methylobacterium sp. CCH5-D2
GGCACGCCCCGGGTCTCGATGCGGCGCCCCGCCGGGCCGTCGTCGATGCGGGTGACGCGCTGGAGCGCGGGCCCGCCCGCCCGCGCGGCGGGCAGCGCTACGAGGTCTCCGGGCTCCAGCGCGACGAGGCGGGGGCTCAGCGCGAAGCGGGCGGTGTCGCGGCCCGCGATGGCGCGGTCGAGCAGCGCCTCGGCCAGCGCCTCCGCGCTCGCGCGCCGGGTGACGAGGGCCGCCTCGACCCGGCTCTCCCGGCGCCGCCCGCCGGCCGGCCGCGCCGCCGCCGCGTTGGCGCGCCGGTAGCCCGCGCTCTCCGAATCGGTGAAGCCGAACTCGACGCTGCGGGGCAGGGCGCTGTCCTCGGCCCGCACCTGGGCGAGCGGCGCCTCGGTCCCGGAGGCGCGCACGAGGTCGTCCTCGGCCAGCACCAGGGCGGTCTCGCGGCGCGGGCCCCGCAGGCGCAAGGTGCCGGCCACCGCCGAGACGTCGAGCCCGTAGAGTTGGGCCAGCGGCTCGAGCGCGGCGCGCGCCGAGAGCGGCCGGTCGATGACGTAGCCGTCGAGGAAGGCCGCCGCCTCGATCCGGGCGGGCGCGTCCACGCCGAGGTCGGCCAGGATCGCCGCGACCAGCCGGTCGAGGTCGCAGCCCTCGATGCGGCCGGTGATCCAGTGCCCGACCCGCCAGTTGCCGGTATCGGCCCAGACCGCGTCGGTCTCCGGGAAGGCCGGGAAGGGCCGCGCGTCCCAGGCCCAGACGAAGATCGCGGCCGGATCGACCATGCGCCCGCCGTAGACCGGCGAGACCGGGTTGTGCGCCTCGGAGAAACCCGGCGCGGCCGGGTCGAAGCGGGTCAGGATCGCCTCCAGCCCGCGCAGCTGGATCAGCGCGTCGCGCGCGCCCGTCGAGCCCGGCGGGGCGGCGCTCTCGGAGGATTTCGGGTCGGGGAAGACGTTCGGGCCGTTGGTGCCCTTGTCCACCGCCGGCACGCCGATCTCGGTGAGCCAGATCGGCTTGGAGCAGGGCAGCCAGGGACTCGCCCCGGACTCGACGCCGCCCGTCCGCTCGACATGCGCGTTCGACCACCAGCCGACGAGGTCCTTGGCCCGGTAGAGCCACGGCTTCCCGTAGGCGCCGTCCGTGATCGGAGCGCGGGCCTGCGCGGCGCGCGCCCGCGCGTCGGGATAGTACCAGTCGAAGGCCTCGCCGCGGCCGCAGGCCTCGGTGAGGTAGGCGCGGTCGTAGATCGTGTCGGCGAGGTCCGCGTCGGCCCGGCCGTGCCGCTGGTCTACGCCGCCGACTGGACCGAGTACGGCGCCCA
>NZ_LSIX01000831.1:0-386 GCF_001556475.1 Methylobacterium sp. CCH5-D2
GGTGCCGTCGCCGCCCTTGAGGCTGTCGTTGCCGGCGCCGCCGTAGAGCAGGTCGTTGCCGAGCCCGCCTTCCAGCACGTCGTTGCCGGCATCGCCCAGAAGCGTGTCGGCGCCGGCCTCGCCCCGGAGAAGGTCGTTGTCGAGCCCGCCTTCCAGGACGTCGTCGCCGTCGCCTCCCAGCAGCGTGTCGTCGCCCTCGTCGCCCCAGAGCCGGTCGTTGCCGGTCTGGCCGTCGAGGTAGTCATCGCCCGACTGACCGCCGAGCACGTCGTCGCCCTCGTCACCGTAGAGGCGGTCGTTGCCTGCCCCACCCTGCAGCAGGTCGTTGCCGCCCTGGCCGCCCAGGATGTCGTTGCCGTCGCCGCCGTACTGGGTGTCGTCACCCG
>NZ_LSIX01000832.1:0-965 GCF_001556475.1 Methylobacterium sp. CCH5-D2
GCGGCACTGGACCATCCCCTGCTGCTACGATCCGGCGCTGGCCGAGGACATCGAGGAGGCCGCGGCCCTCGTGGGACTGGCCGGGGCGGACGCGGCGGCGCGGCACGCGGAGGGCGTCTACCGGGTCTACATGTACGGCTTCGCGCCGGGCTTCGCCTATCTCGGCGGCCTGCCGGAGGCGCTGGCCCTGCCGCGCCGGCCGAGCCCGCGCCCGCCGCACCCGCCCGGCGCGGTGATGATCGGCGGCGGCCTGGCCGCCATCGGCACGGTGCCGATGCCGACCGGCTGGTACGTCGTCGGCCGCACGCCCGAGCGCCTGTTCGCGCCGGAGCGCGAGCCCGCCTTCCTGATCGAGAGCGGCGACACGCTGCGGTTCGAGCCGGTGAGCGCCGAGGCGTTCGCCGCCCTGGAGCGGCGCGCCGCTGCGGGCGAGGTCGTCGCCGGGAGGGCCGCTTGAGCGAGGCGGCGGCCGGGCGGCCGGTCCTGCGCATCCTCGCCGCCGGGGCCGGCGTCACCCTGCAGGACCGGGGCCGGCACGGCGCCCTGCGCTACGGCATCACGCCGGCCGGACCGATGGACCCGCTGGCCTGCGCCACCGCGAACCGCGCGCTCGGCAACCCGCCCGGTGCCACCGCGATCGAGGCGGGGCTCGGCGGCCTGGCGCTCACCGTCGAGGGGAGCCCGATCGACCTCGCGCTCGCCGGCGGCGCCTTCCGGATCGATTGCGACGGCCGGACCCTGCCGCCGGCCTGCGCGCTGACCCTGCGGCCCGGCACGGCGCTCACCCTGCGTGCGGGGCGGGCCGGCGCGTGGTGCTACCTCGCGGTGGCCGGCCGCATCGACGTGCCGCCGGTGCTGGGCTCCACCGCGACCCACACCCGCTCGCGCCTCGGCGGCCTCGACGGGCGGGCGCTGGCGGCGGGCGACGCGCTCCCCGTGGCCGAGGCCCGGGCCGGCCTCGGCGA
>NZ_LSIX01000833.1:0-1230 GCF_001556475.1 Methylobacterium sp. CCH5-D2
GCTCGGTCGCGGACGACGAGACCGTGCCGACGATGCCGCCCACCGCCCGCTCGAAGCCGTCGGCGAGATCCACCATGGTGCGGCGGCGCGCCTCGGCGGCGGCCGCGTCGGCGATGCGCCTGACCTCGGCCTCCTCGGCGGCCTTCCGCGCCACCATCGCCTTGATGTCCTCGACGGCGCGGCCGACCGCGCCGATCTCGTCCCCGCGCCGCGCCTCCGCGATCTCCGCGTCGATCGCGCCCTGCGCCATCCGCTGCAGCACCGCGACGAGGCGGCCGAGCGGGCGGCTGATGCCGAGGATCGCGACGAGCACCGCCGCGACGATGCCGGCCAGGAGCCCGAGCCCGGTGAGGAGCCACAGGCTGAGGCGCGTCGCCGCGATGTCGCCGGCCAGCCCCTGCGCGCCCGCCTCCATGCTGGCCGCGATGTCGGCGCTGAGCTTCGAGGCGCTGCCGGTGAGCGCCGCGAAGGTCGGATCGACGTCCCGGTGGATGACGGCCAGCGCCTCCGCGTTGAAGTTCGCCTCGCCGAGCGAGCGCGCCTCCGAGACGCTGGACATGAAGCTCTCGGCCCCGGCGCGGACCTCCTCGATCCGCCCGGCGAAGCTGGGCATGTCGGCCGCGATCTCGCCGAAGAGCTGGCGCAGGCCCGGCGCGGCCGCCTCGAACTGCGCCGAGGCCCGCCGGATCTGCTCGGCGTCCGTCTCCGCGATCGTGCGGTAGACGGCGTAGTACATCTCGTAGATGTGCCGGTTGATCCGGCGCGCATTCGCCGCCGCCCGCGCGTCGTGGGCGATGAAGCGGTCGTAGCTCTCGCCGATCGTGCCCATGCGCGCGCTCGCGTGCCAGATGCAGCCACCGACGATGACACCGATCAGGGCAATGACTGCCGCGATCTTGTGCAAAATTCGCACGTTGGAGAGCAGGACCATCGCAGGCAACCGGCGCTAGATCGAGAGTACCGGCTCGGTACGACATCCTGCGTTAACACCGGCTTTAGCCTGATGGGCGTGCGCCAGTATTTGCACCGGCCCATCCTGCATCGTGCCGACGCGCGCCCCGGCCCCTCCGGACACGAGCGGTCCTGCCGATCCCGTCTTGTGGACCCCGTCCTGCCGATCCCGTCCCCCATCGCCGGAGCGCCGCCATGGCCACGCTGATCCTGTCCACGGCCGGGGCGGCCGTCGGCACCGCGCTCGGCGGGCCGATCGGCGGCGTGGTCGGGCGCGCG
>NZ_LSIX01000834.1:0-15775 GCF_001556475.1 Methylobacterium sp. CCH5-D2
CCGTAGGCCTGGCCGATCGCCGCGACGAGCCTGCCGATCTTCCTGCTCGCCTGGGCCGTCGCCGGGATCGGCATGTCCGCGAGCCTGTTCGACCCGCTCTTCGCGGCGATCGGCCAGGCCTACGGGACCGCGGCGCGCGGTGCGATGACCCAGATCGCGATCGCGTCGGGCTTCGCGGTCTCGCTCTGCTGGCCGGCCACGAGCTTTCTGGTCGAGCGGATCGGATGGCGCGGGGCCTGCCTGACCTACGCGGTGCTGGCGGCCGTCGTGGTCGCGCCGCTCTACGCCTGGGCCGTGCCCCGCGCGGCGCGGGCGGGCGTGCCCGAGGCCGCGACGGGCGCCGATCCGGCGGCCGGGCCGCCCGCGCCCGCGCGCCTGCCCGGCGAGCACCTCCTCGCCGCGACGTTCACGACGGCCGCCATGATCATGACGGCGGTCTCGGTGCAGCTCCCGCTGCTGCTGCAGGCGCTCGGCATCCTGGGGGGCACGGCGGTGGCGCTGACGACGCTGATCGGCCCGTCCCAGGTCGGCGTGCGGGTGATCGAGCTGGCCTTCGGCCGCCGCGCCCACCCGGTCTGGTCGCTCCTGATGTCGAGCGCGAGCGTCGGGCTCGGCCTGCTGCTCCTGGCGACGCTGCCCGCCGCCGCGTGGCTCGCGATGATCCTGTACGGGGCCGGCAACGGCATGCGCACCGTGGTGCGGGGCACGCTGCCCTACGCGCTCTACGGGCAGCGCGACTACGCGGCGGCGATGGGCCGCCTCGCCCGCCTGCCGCTTCTCGGGCAGGCGGTGACGCCGCTCGCCTGCGGCTACCTCGCGGAGTGGTTCGGGCCCGTGACGCTCCTGCACCTGATGCTCGCGGTCGCCCTGGTCAATCTCGGCCTGTCCCTGCTCGTCGTCCGCCACGCCCTGCGCCCCGCGGCCGGCACGGCCTGACCGGGAGGCTCAGGCCGGCAGGGCGATCTCGACCGCGAGGCCGCCGAGGTCCGAGGTCCCGAGCGTGAGGGATCCGCCGTAGAAGGCGGCGAGTTCCAGGGCGATCGGCAGGCCGAAGCCGTGGCCGGGCTGGCTCTCGTCGAGGCGGGCCCCGCGCCGCAGGATCGTCTCCCGCGCGGGCGGCGGCAGGCCCGGCCCGTCGTCCGCGATGCTCACGAGGACCGCCGTATCCGTGCGCCGCGCCGCGACGCGGACGCGGCCCCGGCACCACTGGCAGGCGTTGTCGACGAGGTTGCCCAGCATCTCGTCGAGGTCCTGCGGGTCGCAGGCCACGCCGAGGCCGTCCGGGACATCGATCGCGAACGCGATGGCCTTGTCCGCATGGATGCGCAGGAGGGCCAGCCGGAGGTCGGCGAGGTGCGCGGCGAGGTCGGCCCGCGCCCGCACGGGGCCGCCGGCGGCGGCTGCCCGGGCGCGGCGGAGATGGTGGCGGATGCGCTGGTCCATGCCCGCGACGAGCCGCGCGAGCCCGCGGTCGCGCTCGGAGCCGGCCTCGGCCAGCGCCAGCGAGAGGGTGGCGAGCGGCGTCTTGAGACCGTGGGCGAGGTTGGCGACGTGGGCCCGCGCGTGGTCCAGATGCGCCGCGTTCCGGTCGAGCAGGGCGTTCACCTCGGCCACCAGGGGGCGCACCTCGGCGGGCTGCCGGTCCGGGAGCCGGTCCAGGGTCCCGGCGCGGATGCCGGCGATCTGGTCGCGCAGGCCGCGCAGCGGGCGCAGGCCGAGCCGGACCTGGACGAGCACGCCCGCGAACAGGAACAGGCCGATCACGCCGAGGCAGAGGGCCAGCGTGCGCAGGGCTTCCAGCACGGGCCCGCGCAGGGCCGCGGCCGGCGCGGAGGCGACGAGGACGGTCGGCGGATCCTCGCCCGTGCCGGGAACGGTCAGCACGCGCAGGATCAGGCTCTCGCCCCAGGGGCCGAGGCCGTCGGCGGGCACGAAGGCCTCCGCCCTCGCGCGCCGGGCCGGCAGGTCCGGGACGGGGAGGACCTGTCCCGCGAGCGAGGCCGAGCCGAGCCGGTCGCCGCCGCGGCTGACCTGCCAGTACCAGCCGGAGCGGGGCCGGTCGAAGGGCGGCCCGTCGCGCTCGCGACCGAGCGAGAGGCCACCGCCGGGCGCCGGGCGCAGGTCCGAGACCAGGGCGAGGATGCGGTCGTCGAGGCGGCCGTCGACCTGGCCGCGCACGAAGCGGTGCAGAATGAAGCCGACCGAGAGGGTGGCGGCCAGGAGCGCGATGCCCAGGACCGCGCCCGCCGCCAGCAGCAGGCGCCGCTGGAGCGAGCCCGGCGGGCCGAGCAGGCCGCCCCGCGCCGCTGCCCCGGACTCGCTCACGCGGCGGATCCGGACATCAGGCGGTAGCCGAGGCCGCGGACGGTCTCGATGGTGGCGGGCGCGATCTTCCGGCGCAGGCGCGTGATGATCACCTCCACCGAGTTCGAATCCACCTCGGCGTCGCCGTCGTAGACCCGCTCGATCAGCTCGGTGCGCGGCACCACCGCCTCCTTGCGCAGGATCAGGCAGCCCAGCACCCGCCATTCGAGGCCCGTCAGCCGCAGCGGCAGCCCGTGATGCTCGAAGCTGCCGAGCCCCGGGTCGTAGACGAGCGGCCCGCAGGCGATCCGGGGCGCGCCGTGGGCCTGGGCGCGGCGCACCAGGGCGCGCAGGCGCATGACCAGCTCCTCAACCCGGAAGGGCTTGACGAGGTAGTCGTCGGCGCCGGCTTTGAAGCCCGTGACCTTGTCGCTCCAGCCGTCCCGGGCGGTCAGGACGAGCACCGGCATCGTGCGCCCGGCCGCGCGCCAGTCCTGCAGCACCGAGACCCCGTCGCGGCCCGGCAGGCCGAGGTCGAGCACGACCGCGTCGTAGGTCTCGGTCTCGCCCAGATGCCCGGCATCGATGCCGTCGCGCGCCCGGTCGAGGGCGAAGCCCTCCGCGCGCAGCGCCCTCGCCAGTTCCCCGGCCAGCGCGTCGTCGTCCTCGGCCAGCAGGATCTTCATCGCGGTCCGGTCTTCCGAAAGGCGCCGCCCCTAGCGGCCGCCGTTTAACCGAACCTGAACGGCGCGGTTCAGGATAGGTTTCGGGCCCCGTCCTAGAAGTCCGCCGACCCGAGAGGGACACCGGACACGAGGACATCCGATCACCATGAGCCAGAACACGATCATCGCCGCCGCGCCGGAGCAGCCCCGCAAGCCGGAGCGTCCACGGGGCGGGCGCAACCGCCGCGGCCTCGTCGTCGGCGCCATCGCCGCGCCGCTGGCGCTCGGCGCCGCGGGCCTGTCCCTGGCCCAGTCCGGGCAGACGGTCGCGCCGACGCCGGTCGCCCCGACCGCCATCTCCGCCCTCGCGCCCTCGGGCGCGATCGCCGCCCGGGGCGAGGTCGCCGAGATCTTCGGCAACAAGTTCGTCCTGCAGGACGGGACCGGCCGGGCCCTGGTCGAGACCGGCCGCGCGGGCGAGGCGGCCCCCCTGGTCGCCAAGGGCGAGACGGTGACCGTCCAGGGCCGCTTCGAGAAGGGCTTCCTGCACGCCCGGGTGATCACGCGGGCCGACGGCAAGGCGGTCGAGCTCGGCCGGCCCGGCGGTCCTCCCGGCCCCGGCCTCGACTGGGCGCGGGACAAGGTCGGCCTCGGCCCGAAGCCGGACCTGCCCGCGCTCACCGCCGCGGTCGAGCGAGCGGGCTACGGCGACGTCCGGGTGACGGGGCGCGGGCCGCGCCATCTCGAGGTCGCCGCCAAGGCGGCGGACGGCACGGAGCGCCTGCTCCACGTCGATTTCGACGGGCGCATCCGCGAGCGGCCGCTGCTCTGACCCGGATCCGCGACGCGGCCGGCGGACCGGGGCGACCGGCCCGCCGGGGATCCTCGGCCCCCGTACAGTGCTGGCGTCGGCGGTGGCCGTACACCGCCGGCGCTCTAGAGACCATCGCGGCCTTGTGATGGACTATTCCGGAACGTGGCCGCCACGAAGAACTTGAGCGCCCGCCGACTATAGAGCTGCCGTGTCTGGGCGGAACGGGTCGAACACGAGAGGGGGACCTTCTCCATGCTGGACCGACGCCCGCGCGGCGGCTCCCCGGAGCGCGCCGTGGTCCGATCCATGGCCCGTCTCATGTCCCGATCCATGGCCCGATCCATCGTCCAAGCCACCCTGTACCGTGCGGTTCGGCACGCGCGCGGCGTCGCGCGGCCATGAGCGCGCATGACGGCATCCTCGTCTTCGCCCATGTCGGCGACCTGCACCTGACCGTGCCGGACGCCGCGAACGCGCGCGACTACCGCGCCATCCTCGACCAGATCGGCGCGGCCGAGGGGCTCGATTTCGTCTTCCTGCCCGGCGACAACGCCGACGACGGCCGGCCGGACCAGTACGCGCTCGTGCGCGCGGGCCTCGACGGGCTGCGCCGGCCCGTCCACGTCATCACCGGCGACCACGACATGGAGGGCGGCGGGCTCGATGCCTTCTACGCCGGCCTCGGCGTGCCGCGCCTGCCCTACGCCGTCACGGTCTCGGGCTCGCGCTGCCTGTTCCTCGACATGTGCGGCCCGGGCTCGGGCGGGCCGGACTTCCGGCTCGGCTCGGACCAGATCGCCTGGCTCGAGCGCGAGCTGGCAGCGGCCGAGGCGGCGGGGCGGCCCTGCGCGCTGTTCATGCACAGCTACCCGGCCGACCTGACGGCCGACGACGAGAGGTCCCGCGTCGCCGACCTGATCCATCGCGGGCCGGTCCGCCTCGTCGAGATGGGCCATACCCACTACAACGAACTCGCCAACGACGGCCGCACGGTCTACGCGGCCTGCCGCTCCACCGGCCAGATCGAGGAGGGCCCGGTCGGCTACGCGGTCGCCGCCCTCGACCGCGGCGCGGTCGCGTGGCGCTTCAAGGAGCTCGGCCGATCCTGGCCCTTCGTGCTGATCACCGCGCCCGCCGACCGGCGGCTCGCCCACGCCGACGATCCGGCCCGCGCGGGCGACGCGGAGATCCGCGCCGTCGTGCTCGGGGCGGCCGGGATCGCCCGATGCGAATGCAGCCTCGACGGCGGCCCCTGGCAGCCGATGGCGCGCGGCGCGGGCGAGCGGCTCTACCGCGTTCGCCTCGACGGGGCGGCCGGCGCCCGGCGCATCGCGGTGCGGGCGTGGGACGCGGAGGGCGGCCGCGACGAGGACGCGGTCGAGCCGGCCCGCGCGGGCGCCTCGCCCCCGGTCTCGAAGGGCGTCGGCAGCGACGCGGACGCCCTCGGATCCTGGCCGGAGAAGGGCCTGCTCGGAACCCAGCTCGGCCCGAACCGGAACGGGCGACACTGGTGAGCCCCCACCCGCTCCCGGCCGCCTGACACCCACCGAACCATACCCTGAGAAGGAAGCCCGACGCCGATGGGCGCGCTCACCCTGACCCCGAACGTCGCGACCTGGAGCATCGCCGCGCTGGCGACCCTCGGGGTGATCCTGCGCCCCTTCGCCTGGCCGGAGGCGATCTGGGCCTCCCTGGGCGCCGTGCTCCTCGTCGTGCTCGGCCTGATGCCGTGGTCCGTCGCCCTGGAGGGCGTGGCCAAGGGAACCGACGTCTACCTGTTCCTCGTCGGCATGATGCTGCTCTCGGAGGTCGCCCGGAAGGAGGGGCTGTTCGACTGGCTCGCGGCCCACGCGGTGCGGGCCGCGCGGGGCTCGGCGACGCGGCTGTTCACGCTCGTCTATCTCGTCGGCACGGTGGTGACGGTGTTCCTCTCCAACGACGCCTGCGCGGTGGTGCTGACGCCGGCCGTGTTCGCCGCCACCAAGGCCGCCGGGGTGAAGCAGCCGCTGCCCTACCTCTTCGTCTGCGCCTTCATCGCCAACGCGGCGAGCTTCGTGCTGCCGATCTCGAACCCGGCCAACCTCGTCGTCTTCGCCGAGCACATGCCGCCGCTGGGACGCTGGCTCGCCACCTTCACCCTGCCCTCCCTCCTCGCCATCGTGGCGACCTACGTCGTCCTGCGCCTGACCCAGAACGGCGCGCTCAGGGCCGAGACGGTCGCGACCGACGTCGAGACCCCGGCGCTCGGACGCGGCGGCACGATCGCGGCCGTGGGCATCCTCGCCACCGGCGCGGCCCTGATCGGCGCCTCGGCCGCCGGGATCGAGCTCGGCCTGCCGACCTTCGTCGCCGGCCTCGTCACCACGCTCGTCGTCGTCGCGGTCAACCGCGGCGGCCTCGTGGAGGTCGCCCGGGACGTCTCGTGGAGCGTGCTGCCGCTGGTGGCCGGGCTGTTCGTCCTGGTCGAGGCCCTGGAGAAGACCGGCGTGCTGGGGATGCTCGCCGCAATGCTGAGGCGCGCCGCCGAGGCCGATCCCGCCGCGACCGCCTGGGCGGGGGGCGCCCTCGTCGCCTTCGGCTCGAACCTCGTCAACAACCTGCCGGCGGGCCTCCTGGCGGGCGCGGCGGTGCAGGCCGCCCACGCCCCCGAGACGGTCGCGGGCGCCATCCTGATCGGCGTCGATCTGGGCCCCAACCTCTCGGTGACGGGCTCGCTCGCCACGATCCTCTGGCTCACGGCAATCCGGCGCGAGGGCGAGGACGTCTCGGCCTGGAGCTTCCTCAAGCTCGGGCTTCTGGTGATGCCGCCGGCCCTCGCCCTGGCGCTCGGCGCCCTGATCCTCGCCTGATCCCAGCCACCGCCGATCCGGAGACCTGCCCCCCGTGACCGCCGCCCTGCTCTACCCCTTCATCATCGTGGCCGGCGCGCTCCAGGCGCTCGGCAATTCCATGAACGCGCAGCTGCGCGGGCACTTGGTCAACCCGTTCCTGGCGGCCTCCGTCTCGTTCCTGCCGATCGTCTTCGTCTTCGCGACGCTGTTCCTGGTGATGCCGACGCCGCTGCCGGGCCTGGACAGCCTCGCGGCCATGCCCTGGTACGCGCCGCTGGGCGGGGTGGCGGGCGCGGTCGCGGTGTTCGGCGGCCTCGCCTTCGTCGACAAGGTCGGCGCGGGCCCCTTCAACGGCCTGACGCTCACGGCCAACATCCTGACCTCGCTGGCGCTGGACTCGTTCGGCCTGTTCGGGCTGCCCGCGGCCGGGTTCAAGCCGCTGCCCTGGCTCGGCGGCCTGCTCATGGCGGTCGGCGTGACCTTCATCGCCCGGGTCACGCCCGACAAGGGCACGGATTCGGGAGGGACGGACGCGGGTCACGGCCTCAACCCGCGGCTGCTCTACCCCTTCATCGTCGTGGCGGGCGCGCTCCAGGCGATCGGCGTGGTCTGGAACGCCCAGCTGCGCGGCGCCCTGGTCAACCCCTGGCTCGCGGCCCTGGTCTCGTTCCTGCCGGTGGTGTTCGTGTTCGTGCTGGTCTTCCTGCTGCGCCCGAGGCCGCTGCCGCAGCGGACCGACATCGAGGGGGTGCGCTGGTGGATGCCGCTGGCCGGCCTCACCGGCGCGGTCGCGGTGTTCGCGGGCCTGCTCTTCGTGGACAAGGTCGGGGCGGGCGCCTTCAACGGCCTGCTGATCACCGCCAACCTCCTGACCTCGGTGGCGCTCGACCATTTCGGCTGGCTCGGCATGAAGCAGGTGCGGGCCGGCGCGGCGCGCCTCGGCGGGGCCGCCCTGATGGTGGCCGGGATCGTCCTGATCTCGCTGTTCTGACGGCGCAGGCCCTAGTCCAGCCCGAGCCAGAGCCCGTCGGGCGCCTCCTCGACGGGGAACAGGCGCAGGGGCCGGAAGGACCAGCCCGGGGAGACCGACCCGTCCCGCAGGTCGAAGGAGGCGCGGTGCCGGGGGCAGCGGAGCCGCCCGCGGACGCAGTGCCCGAGGGCGAGGTCGGCGCCCTCGTGCGGGCAGGCCCGTTCGGCGGCGACGATCCGCCCGGCGTCGCGCACGAGGATCAGGTGGTGCCCGCCCGCGAGGACCGGCACCGGGCCTCCGGCCTCCAGGAGGTCCGCCGGGCCGATGCGGATCCGCGCCACCTCAGCCCCCGAGATAGGCCTCCCGCACGTGCGGGTCGGCGATGAGGGCGTGGCCCCTTCCCGCCAGCACGGTGCGCCCGGTCTCGAGCAGGTAGGCGTAGTCGCACAGTTCGAGGGCCGCGAAGGCGTTCTGCTCGACGAGCAGCACGGTGGTGCCCGCATCGCAGATCGCGCGGATCACCGCGAACATCCGCTCGACGATGTTCGGGGCGAGGCCGAGCGAGGGCTCGTCGAAGAGCACGAGCTTCGGACGGCCCATCAGGGCGCGGCCGATCGCCAGCATCTGCTGCTCGCCGCCCGACAGCGTGCCGGCGGCCTGGTCGCGGCGCTCGGCGAGGCGCGGGAACTCCCCGTAGATCCGCTCGAGGTCCGCCGCGATGCCCGCCCGGTCGCGCCGCAGGTAGGCGCCCATGGCGAGGTTTTCGGACACGCTCATCTGCGGGAAGACGCGCCGCCCCTCCGGGCAATGGGCGATGCCCTCGGCCAGGATGGCGCGGGGCTCGACCCCCGCGATGTCGCGTCCCCGGAACCGGATCGTGCCGGAGCGGGCCGGGACCAGCCCCGAGATGGCGCGCAGCGTCGTGGACTTGCCGGCCCCGTTCGCGCCGACGAGTGCCACGAGCTGGCCTTCCCGCACCTCGATCGTGAGCCCCTTCAGGGCGGTGACGTGGCCGTAGCCGCAGACGAGGTCGCGGATCTCAAGCATGGGCCGCCTCGCTCACTGAACCTTGCGCCTCGCAACCTTGAGCCTCGGCGGCGGCGCGCCGGGCGGCGCTGCCCTGGCCGAGATAGGCCTCGATCACCGCCGGGTCGCTGCGGATGGCGGCGGGCGGGCCCTCGGCGATCAGGCGGCCGTAGTTCAGCACGACGATCCGGTCGGAGACCTCCATCACCATCGGCATGTCGTGCTCGACGAGCAGGACCGTGATGCCGCGCTCGCGGATCTGCCGGATCAGGCGCACGAAGACCCGGGTCTCCGAGGCGTTCATGCCCGAGACCGGCTCGTCGAGGAGCAGCATGGCGGGCTCGGTGGCGAGCGCCAGCGCCACCCCGACGAGGCGCTGCTCGCCGTAGGCGAGCGCACCCGCCCGCTCCTGCGCGCGGGCGGAGAGGCCGACCCAGTCGATGAGCGCCGCCGCGCGCTCGCGCAGCGCCCGCTCGCTCGCGCCCGCCCGTCCGAGGAGCGCGTCGAGGAGCGGCGCGCGGCTCATCCGGCCGCCCTGCCGGTGCAGGCCGATCATCACGTTGTCGAACACCGTGTCGTCCGCGAAGACGCTGGTGCGCTGGAAGGTGCGGGCGAGCCCCAGGCGCGTGATCTCGTGGGGCTGGAGGCCCTTGAGGCTCGTGCCGCGGAAGCGCACCTCGCCCTGGCTGGGCTTGAGGAAGCCCGTCATCACGTTGAAGGCGGTGGTCTTGCCGGCCCCGTTCGGGCCGATCAGGCTGACGATCTCGCCGGGCTGGACGTCGAAATGCAGGTCGGCGATGGCGACGAGGCCGCCGAAGCGCACGCCGGCATGATCGACCGAGAGGATCGGGCTCATCGCTGCACCACCGGGCTGGGTTCGAGGACGGGCGCCGGCCGGGCGGGCCGGCGCCGGACGAGGTCGGCCAGCCCCGGCACGATGCCGCGCGGCATCACGAACAGGATCACGATGAGGACGAGCCCGTAGACGATCCACTGGGCCTCGGGCGCCATCACGGGGCGGAGCGCGACCGGCAGGAGGCCGAAGATCAGGCCGCCGACGACCGGGCCCATCAGGGTACCCTTGCCGCCCGCCACCACCATGATGACCATGCTGACCGTGGTGGTGAAGGCGAAGACGTCGGGATCGATGATGCGCAGGTAATGGGCGTAGAGGCTGCCCGCCGCGCCCGCCATCGCGGCCGAGATCACCGCCGCCACGGTGAGCGTGCGGGTGGCGTTGATGCCGACCGAGAGCGCGAGCGACTCGTTCTCCTTGAGCCCCCGCATCGCCCGCCCGAACCGCGAGCCGACGAGGCGCGCGACGACGAGCCAGCAGAGCGTGCCGACGGCGAGCACGAGGTAGTAGTTCTGCAGCTTCGTCCTGAGCGTCCACGTGCCGATGCCGGGCAGGCCCAGCGTGATCGCCGGGATCCCGGTGAGCGCGAGCGGTCCCTGCGTCAGCTCCACCCAATTGAGGGCGACCAAGCGCACGACCTCCGCGAAGGAGATCGTGACGATGACGAAGTAGGCGCCCCGCACCCGGAAGGAGAGGCGGCCGATCAGCCAGCCGCAGGCACCGGCCGCGAGGGTCGCGAGCCCGAAGCCCACGGCCGCCGGCCAGGGCTCGTGCACGATGCGGTAGCCGAAGCCGAGATCCACCTCGAAGCCGAGGCTCGTCAGCGCGCTCACGTAGGCGCCGATGCCGAAGAAGGCGATGTGGCCGAGGCTGAGCTGCCCGGTGAAGCCGAGGAGCAGGTTCAGGCTGAGGGCGCCGATCGTCAGGATGCCCGTCACGATCAGCGCGTTGAGGAGGTAGGGGCTGGGGCCGAGCGCCAGCGGCAGAGCGACGAGGGCCGCGAGCAGCGCGAGGGGGAGGAGCCGGCTCATCCGATGCGCTCCGCCTTCGCGAACAGGCCGGTCGGCTTGTAGAGCAGCACCGCGATGATGATCAGGAAGCCCATCGCGTCCCGGTAGCCGGAGGAGACGTAGCCGGCGCCGAGTTCCTCGGCGAGCGCCAGGATGAAGCCGCCGATGGCCGCCCCCGTGACGTTGCCGAGGCCGCCGAGGATGACGATCGCGAAGGCCTTCAGCTCGGCCAGGCCCCCCATCTGCGGGTAGACGACGTAGACCGGGCCGAGGAGCGCGCCGGCGGCGGCCGCCAGGGCTGAGCCCATCGCGAAGGTCGCGGTGTAGATCCGCCGCACGTTGACGCCCATCAGCGCCGCCGTGTCGGCGTCCTGGAAGGCGGCGCGCATGGCGAGGCCGAGCTTCGTCCGGTTGATCAGCGCGTAGGCGAGCCCGATGAGGGCCAGCGCCGCGCCCAGCACGAACAGGCGCAGCCACGAGACCGAGACCGGGCCGATCTGCAGCGGCGCCTCCGGGAAGGGCGAGGGGATCGCCTTGGCAACGCCGCCGAAGATCCAGAGCGTGCCCGACTGGAGCGCGATGCCGGCCCCGATCATCACCAGCATGGTGGTGTCGATGTCCTGGCCCCGGAACGGGCGCAGGAGCAGGATCTCGATCGCCGCCCCGAACAGGAGACCGCCGAGGATCGCCACCGGCAGCGCCAGGAAGAAGTTCAGCCCGAGCGCCGCGACGGCGAGGTACATCAGGTAGGCGCCGACCGTGTAGAGGGCGCCGTGCGTGAAGTTCACGACGTTCATGATCCCGAAGATCAGGGTCAGCCCGATCCCGAGGAGCGCGTAGGTGCCCCCGAGGATCGCTGTGTTGACGAGGTGCTGGATCAATTGGTCCATGGGCGGCCCTCCCGATGGCGAGCGTGCGGTGGGTGTGCCGGGCCGGCCCGGAGGCCGGCCCGGGCGGCCTCAGAGCGTCGGCACGACGACGCGGCCGTCCTTGATCTCGATGAGGTAGACGTCGGGTTTGCTCTGGCCGCTCTCCCGGCCGGCGGGGCCGGACTTGGCGAAGCGGATCGGGCCGTTGAGCCCGGTGAAGTCCACCGACCAGAACGCCTTGGCGATCGCGGCGGGCTCAGGCTTCCCGGCCCGCTCGATGGCGTGGGCGATCGCCCGGATGCCGTCGTAGCCGCGAAAACTCTCGGTGACGCCGGCGAACTCGTAGCCGCGCCGCTTCCACTCCGCGATGAAGGTCTCGGTCGCCTTCGGGTCCGGGGTCTTCTCGGGGATCCAGGGCAGGAAGGTGGTGAGATGCATCGTGCCGTCGGCGGCCGAGCCCGCCTGCGCGATGATCTGGTCCGGGTTCTGGGAGCCGCCCGTGGTGATGACGCGCTTCTTGAGGCCGAGCGCGGCCATCTGCTTGAACAGGAGCACGAGCTGGTCGACGGCGCTCGTCACCATGATGGTGTCGCTGTCGGAGGCCTTCAGCTTGGCGAGCTGGGCGCTCATGTCCTGCGCGCCCTGGTCCATGATCTCGACGAGGCCGACCTGGACGCCCTTGTCCTTCAGCATCTTGCCGAAATCGGTCGCGGCGCCGCGGCCGAAATCGTTGTTGAGCACCAGGAAGTCGACCTTCTTCATCCCGAGCTTGGCGACCATCGGCGCGAAGGTCTCGGCCTCCAGCGCCGAGGGCGGCGAGATGCGGAAGACGAACGGGTTGCCCGAGGTGGTGATCTTGCCCGACGAGGAGGTCTCGACCAGCATCGGCACCTCGTAGTCGGCGAGCTTGGGCATCACCGCCAGCGTCAGGCTGGAGCCCCAGGCCCCCATCAGCACCGGGGTCTTGTCGCTGGTGATCAGCTTCTCGGCGACGGCCGCGGCCTCGGTCGGGTTGCTCTTGTTGTCCTCGACCACGAGCTCGATCTTCTTCCCCAATACCCCGCCGCGGGCGTTGATCTCGTCGGCGGCGATCCGGGCGCCGTTGACCACGTACGTGCCGGAGGCCGCGAAGGGCCCGGTCAGGGGCTCGTTGACGCCGATGCGGATCGCGTCCGCCCGCGCGCCCGTGGCGGCGAGCGCCAGCAGGATCGCGGTGGTGAGGGTGAACCGGCCGGTCATTCTCGGGTCTCCTGGGGGGCTGGGATCGGAAGGATCAGGCGCGGCCGCGCCACGCCGCGAGGCGGGCGCGGACGAGTGCGGCGAGCAGGCGCAAGGGGTTGAGGCCGGCCGCCGCCGGGGCGGCGGCGCCCGAGAGGCGGGCGTCGAGGTTGCGGGCGAGATCGGCCGTGATGCGGCCGGCGAGGTCGCGCACGAGGCCGGGGCGGCCGAACTGCGCCAGCGGCCCGGTCAGCGTGTAGCCGACGTCGAGCAGGACCCGGGCCGTGCCGGGGGCCTCGCCCGGGCCGACGCGGTAGCGGATCTGCCCTTCCGTGGCCGAGCGCCCGCCCGCATCGGCGCCCGCGCCGCGCACCGTGCCGCTCAAGCGTTCCGGATCGTGCGCGATGCGGGCGCGGCCCCGGAAGGTCGCCCCGATCGGGCCGATCCGGACCTGCAGGCCGCCCTCGACCTCGTCCGCGGCGGGCCGCCCGGTGAGGACGGCGCCCGGCAGGCAGGCGGCCACCGCCTCGATGTCGCCGAAGAGCGCGAAGACGGCCTCCGGCGGGTGGGCGAGGTCGATCGTCTGGGTGAAGCTGTGGGCCGGCGTGAAGGCGGCGCCGAGATCGCTGACGGAAGCGGGCGCGGCGGCGGGCGCCTTCGCGGGAACGGGGACGGGCCGTGCGACGGGCGTCGCGTCCGCCGCGCCGATCCGCGCGCCGACCGGGCCGAGGGCGCGCTCGGCCCCGCTCACGGGCCCGATGCCGCGGGCGCGCCGCTCCGCGATCACGCTCGTCACCGCCCGCACGATGCCCGCGTAGCCGGTGCAGCGGCAGAGATTGCCCGAGAGGCCGACGCGGATGCGGCGCTCGTCGGCCTCGGGCAGCCGCAGGACGAGGTCGCGCGCGGCCACCAGCATGCCGGGCGTGCAGTAGCCGCACTGAAGGGCGTGCTCGCGGTTGAAGGCCGCGCGGAGGTCCGCCGCGATCGCGTCGCCGTCCAGACCCTCGACCGTGGTGATTGCGGCCCCCGCGCAGGCCCCCGCGAAGGTGAGGCAGGCGCGGGCCGGCTCGCCGTCGATGAGCACCGTGCAGGCGCCGCAGACGCCGTGCTCGCAGCCGAGATGCGTGCCGGTGAGGTCGAGGCGCTCGCGCAGCACGTCGCCCAGATGGCTGCGCGGCTCGGCCTCGACCCGGCGGGCCACGCCGTTGACGGTCAGGGCGAGGGCCAGGGTGCCAGGGGTGCGGACCGGTGGGTCGGCCAGGGCGGCGCTCATGCGGCCTCCGGAAGCGACTGGGGAGAAGGCTCGGCCGCCTGCGCAACCGCGCGGGCGAGCACCGTGACGTGGACGTGGCGCGCGACCGCGTCGGCCATGCCGGCCGCGTGCAGGGCGGCGTCGGCAGCCCCCGGGTCGAACCGCTCGGCGAAGTCGGGGCCGATACGGCCGCCGAAGAGCGGGCTCGCGTCGGCGAAGAGGAGCGGCGGCCCCTCGACGGCGCCGATCACCGCGCGCCCGCGGCCCGTGCCGGGCTCGATCAGCACCGCCCCGATGGCGTGGGCGAACTCGCCGATCTTGGCGCAGTGCTTGACGTAGCCCCAGGCCGCACCCGCGGGCCGCGCGGGGACCCGGACCGCGACCAGGATCTCGCCGGGCCGCAGCGCGACGTCGAGCGCGCCGGTGACGAAGGCCTCCAGCGGCAGCGTCCGGAGCCCGTCGCGCCCCGCGATCTCGACCGCGGCGCCGAGCGCGGTGAGCGCGCTCACCCAGTCGGCGGCTGGATCCGCGTGGGCGAGGCTGCCCCCGACCGTGCCGCGGTTGCGCACCGGCCGGTAGGCGATGGCCGACGCGACCCGCCGCAGGGCGCCGCCGGTATTGTCGGGCACGCGGCCGTCCTCGATGTCGGCGTGCGTCACGCAGGCGCCGAGCACGAGGGTGCCGGCCTCGAGCCTGGCCTGCCGGAGTTCGGGCACGCCGGTGATGTCGAGGACGAGGTCCGGCTCGACGAGGCGCAGATTGAGCATCGGCCCGAGCGACTGGCCGCCCGCCATCAGCTTCACGGAGCCGGGGGCCGTCGCGAGGCGGTCGAGGAGCGCGGGCAGGCTCGCCGGGCGCTCCCAGGCGAAGGGGGCGGGCTTCATGCGGCTTGCCTCGCGCGGGCCGGAGCGGATCTCGCCTTGGCGGCGAGCACCGCCTCCACGATCCGGTGGGGGGTGACGGGGCTGTGCAGCATCTCGACGCCGAGGGTCCTGAGCGCGTCGTTGATCGCGTTGGCGAGCGCGGCCGGCGGCGCGATGGCCCCGCCCTCGCCGATGCCCTTCTGGCCGAAGCGCGTGTAGGGCGAGGGGGTCTCCATGTGGTCGATGCGGGCCATCGGCACCTCGGCGGGGCCGGGCAGCAGGTAGTCCGCGAAGGTGGAGGCGAGCGGCTGGCCGCGGGCGTCGAAGCGCATCTCCTCGAAGAGCGCGGTGCCGATCCCTTGCGCGAGGCCGCCGTAGATCTGGCCGTCCACGACCAGCGGGTTCACCAGCGTGCCGCCGTCCTCGACGATCGCGTAGTCGAGGATCTCGACCGCCCCGAGATCGGGATCGACCGCGACGACGGCCGCGTGCGCCGCGTACGAGAAGGTGCCGGAATCGCGCTGCGGCTTGTAGCCGGCGGTGACCTCGAGCCCGCCCGGATCGGTGTCGGGGGCGAGATCCTGCGGGCGCCGGTACCAGGTGCGGGCGATCGTCGCGAGCGGCACGTCGCCGTTCGGCCCGACCACGTGGCCCCCTTCGAAGCGGCACGCCTCCACCTTCGCCTGGAGCAGGTGGGCGCCGATCCTGACGGCGCGGTCGCGCAGTTCCTCGCAGGCGGCGGCGACCGCGCCGCCCGCCATCACCATCACGCGCGAGCCCCAGGAGCCGGTCGAGTAGGGGGTCATCGCGGTGTCGCCGTGGACGAGCCGGGTGCGCGCCACCGGCACGCCCAGGATCTCGTGGGCGACCTGGGCGAGCGTCGTCTCCAGGCCCTGGCCGTGCGAATGGGCGCCGATCCGGAGTTCGAGCCCGCCGTCCGGGGTCAGCCGGGCGGAGGCCTGCTCGTGGCCCGGCACCATCGGGATGCCCCAGCCGGAATAGACCGAGGTTCCGTGCGCCGCCTGCTCGCAGTAGATCGACAGGCCGAGGCCGATGCGGCGCCCGTCCGCCTCGCCACGCTCCTGGCGGGCCCGCAC